>JAZFTL010000133.1:0-7946 GCA_036446675.1 Thermoanaerobaculia bacterium | reverse complement strand
TGGAAGCGAGATTGTCGGCTACGAGGTCATCGTCATCTGCGAGGAGCCCGAAGAGCGGGAATTCACCGCCGATGTCGGTCCGACGGCCTTCAGCATCACCGTACCGCCCGAGTTCTTGGAAGGCGGAGAGGAATGCAAGTGGGAGGTGCTGGCGATAGAGACGAGCGGCAACCAGACCATCGCGGAAGCCGAATTCGAACTCGAGTAACTATCCTCCCATGTCCGGGCGGTGGCCTACTTCGGAGCCCCGCCCGGGACAACCTTCTCGTGCTTCGGTTGGTTCAGAAGACCTGTCGTCGGGCAGTCGAGACTGATTTTCATTACATGGCGGAACAGCGGTTCCAGATCACCCGATTCCGCGATCGGGAGGCTGAGCACTGAAAGGAAGAGCCTCGAAGTAGCACAGCTGGTCCGGCGGTTTTCCTGCCTCAGATCAACTGAATCTGGGCACGCTTCTAGAAAACTATTTCTGCTCGAGCTCTGAGCCCCTTTTGGGGAAGATTTCATGCGGGGCGTATGAGCTACTACGATAGAGTTCTTCGGCATTACCGAGAACTTGTGTCGCCGAAACGCTTTAAGTAGACTCTGGCTTCGTTTCGGGAGTGCGAGCCCGCCTCGCCAATTCTCGCCTCGGCGTGTAGAAGACAGATCAGTACCAATCATCAGTCGAACAGGAGCTTGTCGAGCGATGGAAGATGCTTCCTCCAAAAACATGATCGAGGCGCGGGGCCTGACCAAGTACTATGGGCCTTTCGTGGCAACCGAGAACATCAGCTTCTCGATTCCGGAAGGACGGATTGTCGCGTTCTTGGGTCCCAACGGCGCCGGCAAAACCACTACCATGAAGATGCTCACGGGCTATCTTGCTCCGAGTGCAGGCACCGCTCGAATCGCCGGACTCGACGTGCACCGGGATCGCATCGCAGCGGCGAAGCGGCTCGGCTACTTGCCGGAGAACGGTCCACTCTACCAAGAGTTGACACCCCTCGAGCTTCTCCAGTTCTTCGGTGAGGCGCGCCAGCTCGGCCCCAAGAGATTGAAAGAGCGAATCGCCGCGGTGCGTGAGCTGTGCGCGCTCCACGAAGTTCTCGACAAGCCCATCGGGAAGCTCTCGCGAGGTTTGCGACAGCGCGTCGGGCTCGCTCAGGCGCTCCTCCACGATCCCGAGGTCCTCATCATGGACGAGCCGACCGCGGGGCTCGACCCAAACCAAATCAGGCAGTTCCGCGAGAACATCCGGAATCTCGGCAGCCGAAAGACGATCCTCATCTCGACCCACATCTTGCAAGAGGTCGACGCGATCGCAGACTACGTGATCTTCGTGCACAACGGCCGACTGGTCTTCGAGGGCACCCCGGCAGAGCTCAAGGAAAACGGCTCCCTCGAAGAGCCCTTCTATCGCCTCACCCACGTCGACGGCGCGGGGGAGGTGCAGGCATGATGATCGGCAAGATGAACTGGAACGTCGTCAAAGCCATTGTCAAGCGGGATCTGCGCATGTATTTCAGCAATCCCACCGGCTATGTCTTCATCACCCTCTTCATCTTCCTGAGCGCGGCGGCCGCCTTTTGGCAGGATCGCTTCTTTTTGAACAACCTCGCGAACCTCGACCAGCTCAATGCGGTCTTCCCCTATCTTCTCGTCTTCTTCGTACCTGCCCTGACAATGTCGGTATGGGCCGAGGAGAAAAAACAGGGAACGGACGAGCTTCTTCTGACGCTCCCTGCCACTGACTTCGAGATCGTGCTCGGCAAGTACTTGGCCGCTCTCGGCATCTACACCGTCGCGCTGGCGCTCTCGCTGAGTCACGTGATCGTGCTGCTCTGGCTGGGAAGCCCCGACCTCGGATTGATGTTCGCGAACTACCTCGGCTTTCTACTCGTGGGCGCGGCGCTCATCGCCGTGGGTACGCTCGCTTCGCAGCTCTCAGGCAACATTACCATCGCCTTCGTTCTCGGGGTACTCTTCGTCGGCATCGGTGTTTTCACCGAGCCCATGACGCGCCTGGTCAGCGAAGGTCTGGCCCGCGCTGTAGAGCAGCTGGGAGTGTTCTACTATTTCGAGGATTTCGGCCGCGGCATCATCAGCTACACCGGGGTTCTCTATTTCGCCTCGATCACCGGCTTCTTCTTGTATCTGAACGTGCTTCTGGTGAGTCGGCGCCACTGGCCTCGTCGAGTGAGCGGCATGAAAATGTCGACTCACCAACTGGTGCGAGCTGTCTCGGTGGTTGTCATCCTCGCTTCAAGCATCTCGATTTTCGGCAGGCTAGGCCTGCGCGCCGATGCGACCGCGGAACGGCTTCACTCGCTGAGCGCGGAGACGCGAACCCTTCTGGGTCGGCTCGACAGTGACCATCCCGTCTTCGTTCAGGCCTACATCAGCCCGACGGCGCCCGAGCAGTACGTGCAGACCCGTGCCAACGTCGTGGGGCTCTTAAAAGAGATGGCCTCAGCGAGCGGCGGCAAGGTTCAGGTCGCGATCTACGATACCGAGCCCTTCACCGAGAAGGCCCGCGAAGCTCGGGAGAAGTTCGGCATCGAACCTAGGGAAATCCAGAATCTGCAAGGTGCGCGCTCCGGTTTCAGCGAAGTCTTCCTCGGTCTCGCCTTCACCTGCGCCGGGCAAGAGAGTGTGATTTCCTTCTTCGACCGCGGTCTGCCGGCAGAGTACGAGATCGCCCGCAGCATTCGCGTCGTCGCCAATACCGAGCGCAAGAGGGTGGGCGTGATCAATACCCAGCTGAAACTATTCGGCGGCCTCGACTTCCAGACGATGCAGAACTCGCCGTCGTGGGCAGTCGTGGAAGAGCTGCGGAAACAATATGAAGTCATCCAAATAACACCCTCGAGCTCGATCTCCGAGGAGATCGACGGCTTGCTCGTCTTGCTCCCCTCTTCGATGACCCAGCCAGAGATGACCAATGTCTCCGACCTCATCATGCGAGGGACTCCGGCGCTCCTCCTGGTGGATCCTCTCCCCGTCGTCGACCTCGGTCTCTCACCTTCCGAGCAGCCGGGAGGCAACACCAACCCTTTCATGCGTCAGGGGCAGCCACCACCACAACCGAAGGGTGACATTCGCGGTTTTCTGAAAGACTTCGGTTTCGACTGGGACCCCACCACTATTACCTGGGACACCTACAACCCGCATCCGGACCTCGCGCACCTCCCACCCGAAGTCGTCTTTCTGGGACACGGCAACGACAACCCCGATGTGTTCAACCCGAACCATCCAGCGAGTGCCTCGCTCCAGCAACTCGTCCTGCTCTACCCGGGCCGGATCGGGTCGACCTCTGGCGAAGGATTGACCTATCGCCCGCTGCTCGAGTCCGGGTCACTCTCCGGGAGCTTCCCATACTTTCAAATGGTCCAACGAAGTTTCTTCGGCGCGTCGATCAACCGCAACTTATCGCACCAGCCGGACTCCACGACGTACACCCTCGCAGCCGAAGTGAGGGGTGCCGCTCCGGCCACTGATGACGATGCGAGCGACGGTGCCTCCGAAAATGCCGAGCCCACCGCTGCTGAAGGCGAGAGCGACGCCGAGACCGCGGAAACCGAAGCGAGCCCGGCCACGCCGCTTCACGTCATCGTCATTACCGATGTCGATTTCATCTCCCAGCAGTTCTTCGATATTCGGCGCATTGGACCAGGCAACCTGAACTTCGACAACGTCACATTCTTCTTGAATGCGATGGACACACTGGTGGGAGATGAGTCGTTTATCGCCCTGCGCAACCGCCGCGTGCGCCACCGAACTCTCGAGCGCCTGGAGAGCCAGACGAGCGATTTCATCGAGCGACGAGCCCAAGAAGAGGCCCAGGCCCAGAGTGAAGCCGACGAGAATTTAGCCGACGCCCAGAGCCGGCTCGACGCCAAGGTCGCCGAAGTCCGAGACCGCACCGATCTCGATGCGCAAACAAAGCAAATCATGGCGCGCAACCTCGAGGAGGTCGAGAACCGCCGCCTGGAAGTACAGAAGGCCAATATCGAAACCGCGAAGAGAGCCGCCATCCGCGCCAGCGAGGAGAGAATGGAAACTCAGATCCGTCTTATCCAGAGCAGCATCCGCTCCGCGGCCGTCTTCCTGCCACCGATTCCCGTATTCCTTCTCGGGGTCTACATCTATATCCGACGAAGAAAGCGGGAACGGGAGGGCGCCGCTCAGGCCCACCGACTGCGGGAGGGGGCATGATGAACGAGCCGGAAATCCCCGCCGAGGCCAAGCCTGAGTTCAAGCTGACTTGGACGCTCGCAAGCATTGCGGTACTTCTCACAATCGTCGCCTTGGCGACGGCGCCGCACAACATCACCCCAAACGCTTTTCTCGATCAAGGCGAGCCCTTCTTTCCTGACTTCACCGACCCGAACGTCGCGACGACGCTCGAGGTCATCGAATTCGACGAAGCTACGGCCGCGGCGCGGCCCTTCAAGGTGACCAACCAAAACGGTATTTGGACCATTCCTTCGCATCACAACTACGTCGCCGACGGTGAGGACCGGCTCGCGGAGACGGCCGCAGGTGTTATGACGATCAACAAGGACGACTTTCGCTCCGACAACGTTGCCGATCACGAAGTGCTCGGTGTCATCGACCCGCTCGACGACACCGTCGCGAGTTTGCGGGGTCGCGGCACACGCGTCACGATGCGCGGTCACAACGATGTGGTTCTCGCAGACATCATCATCGGCTCCGAGATCGAGGGTCGTGACGGCTTTTATTTCGTCCGCATGCCGGCAGAAAAGCGCGTCTACGCTGCGAAAGTCGAGATCGACATCTCGACCAAGTTCGCAGACTGGATCGAAAGCGATCTTCTCAAAGCCGAGCAGAGCAAGATCGACCATGTCGTCCTGCCGGACTATTCCATCAATGAGCGCAGCCTCATGGTGGAAGAGCGCGACAGGGTGATTCTCGACAAGGCAGACAATACCTGGGTAGCGCGGCGCATGGACGTCGATCAAGAGGTCGACTCCACGAAGATGAACGATCTGCTGCGCGAGGTGGTCGGCCTCGAGATCGTTGGAGTTCGGCCCAAGCCTGAAGGTATCGACAAGCGTCTTTCGGGGCTCACGGTTTCACGCCAAGATATCCTGTCGCTCCAAAGCCGGGGTTATTACATGACCCGCACGGGCGACCTTCTCTCCAATGAAGGCGAACTCCAAGTGCGCACGAGTGAGGGGGTTACGTACACGCTGCGCTTTGGTGAGATCCTCTACGGCTCCGGCGAGGCCATCAGTGCCGGCGCCGAGTCGACTGGAGTCGAGGAGAGCGGACCGGGCGAAAACCGGTATCTGTTCATCTCCGCGGCTTTCGACGGCGCGGCGCTCCCCGAACCGCCGCGTCCGGTAAATCGCGATTTCGAGGGCAAAGAGGGCGACGACTTGACCGACGATGACAAGGTCAACAAGGACCTTGCGACTGCACACAAGAGTTGGGAAGACAAGATCGAGCAGGGCCAAGAGACGGCAGAGAAGCTCTCGCAACGCTTCGCACCATGGTACTACGTCATCTCAGCGGATAGCTTCGACAAAATGCACCTCGATCGAGCCGACCTCATCAAAGCGAAAGAGTCGACGGACGACTAAGAGCCCCCGCCGCCCGAGGTGCCCGACATGCTTTTGGCAGGGCCGGATTCGCGCGCCGCGAGTACAGAAGTTCGCACAGCTCTGAGAGTGACTCCGAAGAAGGCTAAGAGGGCAACGACGTTGCTCAAGGCGCCCCAGGATCGCCCGGGAAGCCATTCCGCCATGTCAGCGGCGATGCGTATGACCAGAGAGACATGCAGCATGACGAGTGGTAGGTAGAAGAACCGGGAGAAAAGGAGATGGAATCCGCTGATGACCGGAACTAGAATCGGAACATGCCCGAAAATCATACTCAGCACGAAGCCCAGAAACAGAGCGTGGACGAACGCGTCGTAGCGCAGGCCGCTGAGGTCCGCGCCTACGGCCAAAAGCAAAGCTCCGCTACCAACCAGCCAGAGATAGCCTAAGAGCAGACTCATAGCCGTGTAGCGGTGAGCCCCGGCAAACCGGATCGTGCGGCGGGCCAGATCGAAGCGCAACAACCAGATTCCCACCGCTAGGAAGGAGAGGCCGCAGAGTCGCAGGGCCATATCGATCTCCACCGTCAGCAGAGCCAAGCCAACGGCGAGTGGCGCCAGCGCGATTGCGAAAAGTGAGCGTGCAAGCCTCGAGAGACCGATGACTCCCGAAAGCTCGAGCCTCTCCCCGACGATCATCAGAAGCGGAAAAGCGATCCACCAGACAAGTAGCTGCGGTATCGACCTGTCAGCCACCCAGCTAAGGTTTCCCAACAGCCAGCAAACGGAACCGGATGTCATCACTAAGCCTGCCAAATCGCAGCGCCGTCGCAGTAGAGCGATGAATACGAGGAGCAGTACCGTCGAAGCGAGAGTAAAAGCGAGAGCAGCCAGGCGCGGATTCGGCCGGATGATCGCTATGATCGCACCCCCAGCCGCAGCGGCAGGAGCGAAATATCCCCATCCCTTACCGAGAGCTATGGACCGCTCCAGGCCTATAACGATTCCTAGGAAACCTCCGACCATCAGCGGTCCATGTATCATTGGATGATGGGTAGCAAGTTCGGGTACCCACCACCCAAGCCGAGATAACCCCGCCCACATTCCCACTAACAGTGAAACCGCGGCAACGGCCAGAAGTAGTAGACGCCTACGCAAACTTGCCATCATTTCCAAGAGCATAGCTCCGGGCGCAGCCGCCCTGGGCCCCTACATGGTTTGTCGAAGAGATTAGCCCGCGCCATCGTAGGCTTCCTGCAACCATCCCAAGAGCTCTGAATCGACCTCTTCAATCGACTCGATTCGAACCCGGTGAGAGCACATTGCTCCGAAGGGACCCGAGTTCTCGAGGCGTTCCGTCGTCGACTTGCCCTTGATCTTCAACCCCAGATCGATCCGCGTCTTGGTGGCCGGTTTGATCAGAGCAAACTGTCGCTTGCGGATAATACTCACACTGTCCTTCTTGGGAGTTACCGTGATGTCAGCCCCAAAACTTCCGATTTTTTCAAGCAGCTTGTCGTGGATAGGTTTGAGCCCTTCCTTACCCTTTGAATACTGAGCGGCCACGAGCTCAGCGGGGTCATGCGAGGCGGCATCGGCCTTCCTGGCCTTCATTGCCACAAAGTTGGCGAATCCGTAGGTAAAGCCATACTCCGACTTCAGAAAATCGATGATCGCTTTGTGCTTTTCAAGCTTTGATTTCGCTACGACTTCAATCCAGTTATCTAGAGGCTTCCCAGTCTTTTCAAGCAGTCCCTTTTCCATAATATCTTCAATCTCCTCGCGGTTATTTGCCTACCAAATACCGAGTATAGGTCCCGTTACCGACAGTACCTCACCATTTGTGGAAGCCCACTTTAACAACGCATAAATGGCGGAGATTGTAGAAATTTAACCGAAGTTCACTGGATTCAGCTGTCACGATCGAGCGGAAAGAAGTTCGAGCCTTCCTTATCAAGGTCCCGCCCGATAAATTCGCTCGGATTGAAGCCCGAGAAATGCTTGAAGTCTTTGATGAAATGCGACTGGTCGGAGTAGCCACAGGCGTAGGCGACTTGAGCCCAGGAGATCGTTTCTTGCTGATGAATATTCTGCAAAATTTTGTTTAATCGCAGGATTCTTTGATAGTACTTCGGAGTGAGCCCAACATACCTCTTGAATTGATCGATGAGATTCTTTTGAGTTGCGGAGTAGCTCTCCAGCAGAGAGTTCAGCCTGGACTGGGGTGCTGCTTGGAGTCCGGCAATGAAGGCCATCAATTCTTGCGGTGGTCTCTTGTCTCTGTCGTGACGCAGGAGCAGCCACTCATCTGCCAAGGCGAATTTGTCTTGCGAGGTTTCGGCGACCAAGAGCTCTCCTCTCAGCTGCCTTAGCCCGTCTCCAAGAAGACCTTCCGGCGCGA
>JAZFTL010000132.1:0-2279 GCA_036446675.1 Thermoanaerobaculia bacterium | reverse complement strand
TCCGCTGGGAATCGAAGTGAATTTTGGAACGGCAAAGAAGGACGGCCGCAACAAGTACCTACTGCCGATCTTGGTGCGGATTCCTTTTGACGGACTGACCCTTCTCCCCAATGGTGATGTGGTCGAGGGCAAGGTGAGCATCTTTGTGATCGTAAAAGACGAAGAGCATGGGATCTCAGATCTCAAGAAAATCCCCTATCCGATTCGAGTGCCTCACGACCAGCTCGATGCCGCTGAGGGCAGAGAAGTGGGGTACCGAACTGTCCTGAGGATCAGGTCGGGAACACCGCGAGTTGCGGTGGGGGTGTGGGACGAACTCTCTGGAATCGAATCATTTGTCCACAAGCGCGTCAGGGTAGGATCTTAGTCCCCTAGCCGCCTACCTGGAGGCGCCTGCGAAGATACGAAGATTGCCTGGAGAACTCGTCGTAGACGCCGATGGCGATTTCCTGCGATCCCCGGCGCATCAACAACTGAATCTCATAGACGAACTCTTGTTCGAGGGCCCGCTTCAGGTCGGTGTCTGGGATGATGATCGGGACCCGCTTGAGGTCGACCGGTGAAACCCTTCCGTCGTCACCCCGCGCTGCAACCGTAATCTGCAGGCTGCCCTGGTGAAGCTCGTTGCGGGGAATGAGAGTGAGCGCTCCAAGCGGTATTCTGACCAGCAGCGGCACCAAGAAATGATCGTCATCGCGGCTTTGGATCGCTTCGAAGTCCGCTTTGAAGCCGAGATGATTGACCCCCCGCCCAAAGAACAAGACTGCAAGAGTCCCCTCTGTGATCTGAGTCTCAGGTGATTTCGAGCGATAGCCGTCGCGATGCCTGATCTTGAAGCTTCGATCTTTAGTCTTGACATTGATGTGGTAGTATCGGCCATCGCCGGCGTGGACAGGAACATACCCGAGAGAGTAAAAAGACTTGAAGTCTTCCGCCATGCGGGCCATTCCGCCGCGAAAATTGTTTGTATTGATCGTTGCCAGCCCACCGGTCTCGAGCGCCATTTCCAGGAGTGGTGTTTGCATGTTCATGACGTTGGTGACATCGATCTCGAGCATCGAGGTCTTGTCGATATTGCCGCCGTATTCAGCGGACAGCGACGCATGGGATCGGAGTCCGGCCGCCTCAATGGTGTAGAAGGTCACTCGGTTGCTGTTGGCAAGCGAGGTTAATTGCCTGAACCTCCGGTCGGATTTGTAGCGTGAGGCTTGCAGGAGACCTCCAGTGCTGTTGGGAAAGCGGAGGTCGACCAAGCTGAACAGGTCCTCCGCGGCTTTCATCGGAAGACCATCACTGACGTAAAGCAATGCCTTGCGACCGGGCAGGCCGGCCATTGAGAGCACCACCTCTTTGAGCGCTTTGATGCTTTCGTTTACTTCAAAGTAGATGTTCTTGGCGTAAAAGTCGGCGTGATCCAGCGCTTCGAAACTGCTCCGACTCTGCTCGATTCTGCGAATCACTTCTTGTCTTTGACTTGCCGCCTGAATCGCGAATCCGGACAGTTTCTCGATTCCCTCCAACGCTTTGTCAATCGCGTTCTTATCGGATGTGAAGGTGTGTCTGACGTGCAACGATCGATCGAAAGTTACCAGCATCACCTGATCGTCCGGCTCGAGGAGCAGGTGCATGAATTCGCGCACTTTATCGGCGACCTTGTTTCTATTGAAGGGTCGAAGATACAAGTTGTCGAAATAAAGAATGAGCGAGAGCCTCTGGTTCTCAGGGAGTCGGCGAGGCGCCACAGGCCTTGGTCTCGGCTTGACTACAGCCGGTGCAGAGTCCGTGGGCAGGACGGATTTCGTCGGGTCCGCGGTGGGCTGGAGCACCGGCCGGCCCCTGTCGACTGCGAAGAAATTGGTGATGCGTACGGGCTTGCCTTCCTCAAAGACTTCGAAGTCATCGATAGTCAGGCCCCGCACTCGGTTGCCATGCCGGTCGGTCACGAACACTTCGACGTTTACGAGGGTCACGTCGACCGATTCAAAAAACGGCTCCGAGTCGTCCGGTTGGGCGGGCATGGATGACGCCTCGAACTGCTGAGCGCCGGCGGTTACCGTCGTTATGAGAATCATCGACGCGATCAGGAGGAACGGAAGGATTCTCGGAGTTGTCATCGCTTGAGGAATTTCGCAGGCGGTTAGTCAGGAGGCTGCTACTTCGAAGTCGACCCAGTCGACCGAGCAAGACCTACCTTCGCTGCCTGCGAAGATGGATCGAGTCGTAGCGCCTCATTATATTCTGTGATGGCCTCGTCGCGTAGTCCTTCGTTGAGTCGAACC
>JAZFTL010000131.1:0-2644 GCA_036446675.1 Thermoanaerobaculia bacterium | reverse complement strand
GAGCCATTTGCGGCGTTGCCACTCCTCGGCGATGGCACCGCATCGCCAGCGTCGCGACGCCTTGCAACTGGCCCAACGGCGCCTCTAACGCGAGTCTGCGGATTACTCGGACAGGCTCCTAGGCGACCAGGTCCGCCGCCTTCTCACCGATCATTAAACTCACGGCATTGGTGTTACCGTTTGGGATCAAGGGCGTTACAGATGCGTCGGCAACCGTTAAGTTCTCGACTCCGTGAACTCTCAGTCGATCATCGACTACTGCCTCGGAGTCGTGCCCCATTTTGCAGGTGCCTACAGGATGGTACAGGCTCTCGACCTGTTGCCGGACGGCCTTTTCGAGGGCTCCCCTGCGCGACAGACCCGCCTGCACCGCGGCCTCCACAAAGGCGGAACTCAGAGGGTTGGGATCGCGCAGCTCGGTGACGTTGAGCGATCCGCCACGGCCGTGAAACTCCGACTCGCCGCCCTCGAAGTTCTCCGAGCGCTTGAAGTAGGGTAGTACCTCTTTCCAGCTCCACCCCTTGTTTCCAGCCCTCGCCCAGGAATCGTAGATCGAGGGATGTCCGCGCACATAGATCATCGCGTTGATCGAACTCGAACCACCGAGCACCCGACCGCGCGGCCAGTAGAGACACCGATCGTTCAGGTTGGGCTGCGGCAGAGTTTCGTAGGCCCAATCGACCTCGGTCTTAAACAGCCTCGAGAACGCAGCGGGGATGTGAATCTCTCTGCGCTTGTCGGGACCGCCGGCCTCGAGCAACAATACCTGATGTGAAGGATCGGCGCTGAGCCGATTGGCAACTACGCACCCTGTCGACCCGGCGCCGACGATGATGAAGTCGTGATGCATTCGATTGTCCAGTTCACGCCAGACGGGTCTTTTTTCGAGCTGTCACGAGTTTCGAGTCGGCAGCAGTGACGATCAAGCATCGGAGTTTCTTTCTTTGTTTAGTGCCAGCAGGATTGGTATCAACAGCCGATCTTTGGCTCTTCCCGCGCCGGCCTTGACCTCGATCAATGTTGGAAGGTCAATCACTCGTATTTGAACTGATCCGTCCCCTAGCGTTTCGGACTTGCCGAGCAGCTCTTCGTAGCCCCTTCCATCGTGGAGACGACCAAGAATATCGAGCGGCCCGAAGTCGGTCAGCAGCTGCAACTGACCGCCGCCCTCGAGGTGCCTTGGCGTTGGCCTCACATCTCTACCGGCTGGGTCGCGAATCACGGCGTGAAGCTCTTCGAGCAGAGCCTGCAAGCGCTCGACATTCTCGGGGGTCCGGCTGTGGACGATATCGAGATCCCAGGTCGTCGTGGGAGCGCCGTGCAGTACCGCCGCGGCTCCGCCGATTACAATGAACTCGACGCCGGCTCCCACCAGTGCCTCGATCAGGGCGTCGAGGTCGGCCTGCCTAGGACGATCCACGACGGAACCGGGCAAGGGTGCGGGTCGCCTTGGTACTCGCTCTGAGTCGAGCCCGGGGAGAGAGGGTGAGCATCCAGCGAAGGAGGGTTCGATCGACCTCGACCGAGGCGGCGATGAGCAAGGGGTCGAGGCCATCGACCGGCAAAGCGGCTCGCGCCGCGGCGCTTCGAGACTCGCCGGCCTCGAACGATTTCGAACTGTCTCTGAAGGTCTTGTCCGGCATCCTCGGTTTGAATATCATGCGGTGAACCCACCTAGTCGGATACTACCACCTCCCAAAAGTCGCCCCATTCACTGCTTTCTATATACCTCGCCGCGATGCGCGACACGGATAACGGAGATCAATAGCTCCGAACCGTCAAAACCGTAGATGATTCGGTAGCTGCCGACGCGCAGGCGACGCAGTCCCTTCCACTCGCCACTCAACGGGCTTCCCAGCATGGGTTGGTCTCGGAGACCTTCGACCGCCGCAACGATGCGGCGCCGAACATCCTGCGGCAGCGCCCCTGTCTCCTTGACCGCGCGGCGCTCCCACCTAATCGAGATCGAGGTCACGCCGAGCCTCTTCGTGGTCGACCCACTCGGCACCAGGATCACGGAAGCGAGCTAGGGCGATCTCCAGATCCTCGCGTTCCTCTAGATAGCGCTGCAACGCTTCAACGATGAACGAACTCTTCGATCTCTTTGACTCTCGCGCTAGCCCCTCGAGTCGCTCCGCCAGGTCCTCTGGTATTCGAATGGATTGAGTAACCATGCGCACCTCCTCGAAGTATTGTAGCGCATGTACTACGGCGGTGCATGGTCACCGATCGCCGCGGCCCCTCTTGATCATTCCGACCGAGAGGGAGGAATCTGGGGGCCGGGCGGCGAAGCAACCGTCAAGAAAACAGCTGCGGCTTCCCCCACCCAGATCCCTCAGCTTCAGCGGCTCTGCCGCTTCCGGTCGGGATGACAAAAGGGAAGCTTCCGGCGGCTACGCCGCCTCCGGTCGAGATGACCAGAGTGGGTACCAACACAGACCTCGGCACCGACGGCAGGATGACAAGAGCTTAGGAGCAGCCGCGAGTCCCAGGCAACTCTCACTCCGAAGTCACTTCCCGGCTAGGTTTCGATCGCCGGTCATTCAGAGCAGATCATGGCGGAAGCGCATGGGAATCGAACCCACCCACCAAGCCCGTTCAGACCCGGCACAGACGGTTTTGAAGACCGCGAGAGGCACCAGCC
>JAZFTL010000130.1:0-6358 GCA_036446675.1 Thermoanaerobaculia bacterium | reverse complement strand
GGCCATCACGGATTTCGAGCTCAATCCCGTGAGCGTCTTCGGAAAGGTGGGAACAGGGTACGACCCGCTCGCCAACAACTTCTACGAACCCCTGGCCACGCTCCCGGATGGCAGGATCGTCGTGATCCAGCGCACCTACAGCCATGGCCGGATCACGATCTGCGGCATCGATGTCTCCAGCGAATCCTTGCTGAGCGTCGACCTCCCTCAGGCCGATGCATTCTGGAATCGCATCCTCGGCCGGCGCATGGACACCCCTTCCACCAGCGAACTTACAAAGATTCAGGATCTGAAACGATTGAGCCGGCCGAATTCCAACGAGAACAACTTGGGAAGCGGCAATCTCTTCGTCAACCTCATCCAGCACGAGCAGAGCGCGACGGTCGGCATTCTGCTGGCCTTCATCCTGTTCGTCCTGTACTGGCTCATCGCCGGCATGGGTGGGTTCTACACCCTCAAGCACTACAAGCTGGTCAAGCATTCCTGGCTCGCCTACGCGGCGACCGCCGGGATCTTCACCGCCCTCGCCTGGGGCGCGGTGGCGGCGGTCCGCCCCCGACAGGTCAGCGTCAAGCACGTCACCGTGCTCGATCACATCGCCCGGGTGGAGCGCCCCGGTTCGATGAACCCCGACCGCCGGGACAACGACCGGCAATATCAACGGGCGATCAGTTACTGCTCCATCTTCATGCCCAACTATCGCAGCATGCCGATATCGATCGGCTCGACGGTCGGCCACGACATCCTGTATTCCTGGGAGCCACCCGGGGCGGCGATCTCGAAATTCACCAATGTGGTCCAATACCCGGTCGACGTGGGACGCAACATGGCCGCCTTCCGGATGCCCTCCCGTTCGACCACGACGCGTCTCTATCTCAATTGGCTGGGGGCGGTCGATCGCGATCATTGGGGGGGCATGCTCCAAGCGGACCCGAACGACCCGATTACAGTGGTGATCGATCCGGGCGGCACCGAGCGATCGATCCGAGCGCAGATGATCGGCAGCTCGGTGTAGCGCGTCAAGGTGTACTTCGCAGTCCGAATCAAGAAACAGCAAGTACTCTCCACTCGCTCTGTCAGCGCCGAGGTTGCGTGCCGCCCCAGGTCCAACTCCTGATGTCATCAGGACCAACGCTCCCGCCCTCTCAGCCACCGCGATCGAGCTATCGGTCGACCCGTCATCAACGATGATCAATTCCCAATCGACAAAGGTGGATCGTGAGAGTCCTCGAAGGGTCTGTTCAAAGACTTCCCCGCCGTCCCGGACCGGGATCACTATAGAGAAGAAGGGGGCATCATTCATCGAAATTCGACCGTTCCAATCGGTCTCACGTTGAGAGCCTCACACTGGCCCAGTCATGGCGCCCGATTCGGGACAAGCGGCGTAGGACTCCGCGTAGACTCAAGTAGGCTCGAAAAGCTGGAGACTCTAATAGAACGTCCTTCCCCGACACGTAATAAGAGTCGATACGTTCCAGGTTGTAGATGTCGCTCTCAGTGTCGGCGATCCCGAGCCGGGTCCCTACGGCTGCCCGGAAGTGCTGCGCAACCATCTTCTTTATGGCGTGACTCACGTCGCCATAGGGATACGAAAACACCTCGGCTTTCTGCCCCGTTCGTTCATCAACGACGCGACGGCTAAATAGAATTTCTTCCTCGGCAACCTCAAAACGTACCTGACTCAAGGGCGGATGAGTCCGAGTATGCGGAGCAATTTCCCACCCGGCAGCCGCCAAGGTTTCCACAGCCTTCCAATCAAGCAGCGGCGCAGACGGAATACCGCGAGGCTGACTAGGCCACTGATTGGTGGCACCACAGAAGTCTGTTACGAGAAAGAGAGTGGCTTTCCAACCGAGACGTTCAAGAATCGGAAACGCTTCCTGGAACACTGATTCGTAACCATCGTCGAAAGTTATCCCAACCGGCTTCGCCGAGGTCTCTTCCTTAGCCGGCTCTAGGAGATGGGAAAGAGTCACGCCTTTATAACCCTGCCGGGCAAGAGCCGTCACAACTGCAGCGAAAGAAGCACTCGACATCCATAGGGGGGACTGTTCCCTCCCGATCGCATGAAAAGTGAGGACTGGTAAGTTCACGACCTTGATTGAGACCAGATATCTAGCTGGTATGACCGCAATCTGTACGAACCCTTAATTCTAACAGTCTCACCGAGTTGCGTTCCGAGGGCGATGAGACCGCTTCGTTTCGGCATGTTAACCACTTCTCATCCGCCATTCAATTCCGGGGGTGATGGCTTTGGCGTGCAGCGCCTCTCCCTCACCCGATCATCTCTTCGGACCGCTGCGTAACTCTCGCAGGATCCATCGAATCTCTTCGATACGGAAGACTCCACCCCAGGACAAGAGCACGACGTAGGTCAAACCAGCCAGAGCGCCCCGGTACACCGGCGAGAGCATAGGAAGGGCCAACCAAATCAGCGACAGGGCACCGATCCAGAGATGTTGCCAAAATCGCGCCCGCTTCAGAGCAGCCGTCAAGGGATACTGAAGGTACGCGATAATGCCGGCGACGCCGAGCGCCGAGGCCACAGCGATCGCGACACCGAGAGAATGGGCGCGGGGAACCAGCAGGATCGCCAATACGACGAAGGCGAGCAGAGCGCCGGCCGCGATCCGCAGCACCTTCTCGGGCTCCCGACGGAGAATCGCTAGGGAGGTCACGGTGCGGACCAGGGGGACGGCGAGCGTGGCCAAGCTCAGCACCTTGAGGTTCTCGGCAACTGGGAGATAGGTCTCTCCTAGGATCGTTTTGACTCCCCATTCCCCGAGCGTGTTGGCGACGAGCACAAACGCGAAGGCAACGGTTGTCAGGTACTTCAGCGAATACCCGAGCCAAGCATCGAGCCGGTCAGCGTCCCGCGAAACGTGAAGCACGGTTAATGAAGGCATCAGCATGGTAGCGAGCTGGCTAATCAGCGCCGCGACCATCAGCGCCACCAAGTTGGCGATGTTGAAGAAGGCGATCTCGGCGTCCTTGCCGGAAAGGAGAAGCAGCATGAGTTCTCCGGCGCGCCAGACGGCCATCAGAAGGACGTTCGGCAAGAAGATCTGGAGACCGAAGCGAAGGTGTTCGTAGAGAAAGGAGCGATCGAGAGCGGTTCGGTCGAAGGTGAAGTGCCGCTGCGCCCAGGAAAGACCGACGAGGAAGAAGATCGCGTGGGTCAGGAGCAGGGCCAAGGTCGCCCGGTCGAGATCGTGCTGGCCGCCGAGTAGCAGAACGATAGCCAGCAGGAGGATCTTAAGCAGGGCCTCCTGACTCAGCCATTTTCCGAGGGCGTTCATTCCGTAGAAGAACTGAAAAAAGGTGGCCGCCGGGACGGCGAATAGCAGGGCGAGGACTCCGGCGATCACGGTGAAGGCCGAGGCCTGCGGAATGAGCCGTGGGAGCGAGACTCCGAAGACGGCACAGAGAATACTAGCTGCCAGCACCCGAAGAGCGAACACCTGGGTGAACAGGACGCGGATTCTCCAATCCTCCTTCTCCACCCGGTATTGGGGCACGAATCGTCCGAAGGTCGGAAGGGCCCCGAGCCCGCTGAACATGGTCAGCAGGGCGACGAGTGCAAGGAGCCCGGCAAAGCGCCCGTACATCTCGGGCCCCATGAGTCGCGGCACGATCACCATGAAGAGCAGCAGGCCCGCATACTCGATCAGCTTCCAAAACAGCACAGTCCGGGTCTGACCGAGAGCGAGGGGCATCGAGGAGCTCGCTGGAGATTCCGAGCTGTCGGTGCGGTGTCGCAACGGAAGTTCCATCGCCTGAGGTGACTTCAAGCAAGTAGGAGGAGCCTGGCAATCCTTCTTTGGTAAAAGGTTCATCCTCAGCAGGTAGCGAAGCCCCATCTGCGCTGAGACTCTCCAGCGGAAGAGCCCCCGGCGCCAGCGCTCTCTATTCAAGCGATAGTAGCGGAGCCGATTGAAGGCGAAGCGGAGGAATCCGCGCCGTTCGACCGCCGCGATGGCCACGGCTGGGGCTGGAGAGGCCATCGGCTCGTATCCCAGCTCTTGCATGCCCAGGGCACAAGCGGCCTCGACTCGAGCAATCTCCTCACGCGGCATCTGCTTAAAGCCGCCGATGTAGGCCGGTGTCACCGGCCGCATCAACCGGGAGAGGTCGAGATGGTGTATTCGCCGCAGATGATCGGGTATGCGCTCGAAGAAATTCATCATCTCCGGCTCGAAGACCTCCCCGAGAAGGCCGCACATCTCTTTAGCGAAGTGGACTGCGTCGTGAGCCAACTCCTCGTAGCGGATCAGGTTCACGGGGCGAGGGGCGTGGACGTAGCTCGAGTAGGCCTCGTTCCACATCCGAGTCGCCTCCCGGAGGGGTGTCCGCCAGGTCCTCTTCATAGACAGCGCGACATCCCGGGGATCGCGCATCAGAAAGATGACCGGACTCTCTGGGAACCCTTCCTGGATCTCGGCAAGGTATTTGTAGTGCATCGGAGTCTTTTCACCGCCGTGGATCTTCCCCTGCTGCCGAGCGTTTAGCTTGAGAAGTGTAGAAAACACTCCCTCGAACGTCGGCGCATCCAACGCCGCGTAGAACTCGTCCACACTCGGCGGGGTCGTCCGCTGCATCCGGACGGCTTCGAGCACGTGAGCGATGAGGCGCTTCCGGTTGCCCTGCCGGCGGAGATCGCCGTACATGTGCAGTATCGGACGAAAGAAGAGATAGTAGTTCGTCTCGAGATAGACCGCCAGCCGTGAATGACCGTCGAGAATCTGTCCTGCCAGCGTGGTACCAGACCGCGGGCATCCCATGATGAAGAAGGGGCTCGAAGAACCGGTGAAGTCGTTGTCCTTGCGGATCATCTCGAGCTTGTTCAGTGCTACCGTGCCGCCTTCCTTGCCTTCACTACGAACGCTCCGCCGAGAGTGCGCAAGCGGCCGCGGTTCAGGACCTCGGCATTATTCAAGAGCGACGTGCAAAGTCCGGGCAACAGCGAGTCGAGAGGATGTAGACAGAAGTTGTAGACGCAGTACTTGATGTCCGTGACCTCGCATCCGCACCGCATCGCGAAGCGCACGAAAGAGCGCTCCGAATAGAGCCGGTGCCGCGGATTGATCGGGCGCCGCACCGTACCGGTCAACAGGCGGTGGAAGGGTCTCAACAACGAGACGATCGGGTAGAACACGTAGTCACGCCACAGCAGATTGGGACTGAAACGGTTCGGCAGCGTCACGATGAGAGTTCCGCCGACCTTCAGAACCCGGACCATCTCCCTTAGCGCGGTGCCGTCTTCGCCGGTCCGCTCGAGCACCCCCATGCAGATCACCGCGTCGAAGAACTCGTCGGGGAACCCGAGTTGCTCTGCCGAGCCAACCGAGAAGTGAACCTTCGATAGGGCACCAAAGGCCCTGTTGGCCCGCTCGATCATTCGCGGGGACGGGTCGATCCCCCAGAAGCCGCACTCCAGATCCGTGAGAGCTTCCACCATCACTCCCGGCCCACATCCCACGTCGAGGACGTTTCCTCCCCTCCGGTCGAAGAGTTCCAGAACCCGCCGGCGGCGGAGTATCAGCGAGCAGCCGCCCGGGGTGCTCTCGTCGTATAAAGCATGGTAGCGGTGGGCGATGCTGTCGAAATAGGCGACGCTCCTTCGGCTCTTCTTGCGCTTGCTTGCCTGCACGGGATACCTCCATCTAGTTCTCCGCTGATTCCTGGACCGCACGGCCTGTCCGGACGCACAAAGTCTGTCCCAAAGCTGCCGAATCGTAACCGAGCAGCGCCAGTCGCAGCACTTCGCGGGCGTGCTCCACCTCCGCCCGCATCAAGTCGCCGCTATCCCGCGCCTCCAGAACACGGCGGAGGTGGGCCTGGGTGGCCGAGGTGAACGCCAGACGGGGTTCCTTGGCCAGCAGCCAGGAGCGGCCGCCGGCTTCCACTCTCGCTTCGCCTCCCTGGACCAGGCTGAGGCGAGGCCGCAACCGCCTTCCTGCACGGTGGCGAACGACATCCAGGCTGGCCCGCGCCACGCCGCCGAGGGAGATGCGCAAGGAAGCATCCTCGCAATCGATCCGCATCTCCAGATACCGTTCGGGTGCGTGACTGATCCGGTTGAAGCACAACGTCGCGATCCTGCCGTCCGCAAAGCTCAGGGTAAGCTGCACCACGACATCCGAGTCGAAGTCGCGGCGCGCCCCGGGGATCTGAGCGCTGACCCGCTCGGGGAACGCGTCGAACAGATAGCAGACCAGGTCGAGCGCATGGGTTCCGAACTCGAAGAGAGTGGAGCGCTTCATCCGTGCCCGCCACGCCGGCTTCTCGAACTCCGCCGGATGGAACATCTGCTGCCAGACCTGTATCAAGTAGGCGCGTCCGAAGTCGCCACGGCCGA
>JAZFTL010000129.1:0-2116 GCA_036446675.1 Thermoanaerobaculia bacterium | reverse complement strand
GCGAATACGGCGTCGACGGACTGTTTGTCGGAGTTCCCGTGAAGCTCGGGCGCAGTGGACTCGAAGAGATCGTCGAATTCGAGTTGACCGATGCCGAGCAGGTCGCTTTGTCTAAGTCGGTCGAAGCTGTGCGCGCAGTGGTCGCCAAGCTCTAGCGCCACAGTTGCGCCGCAACCTTCGGATCGATGCGCCGTATCGTTCCCAAAGGGTCGAAGCCCCGGAGTGGACGGAGGGCCGATCTGATGGAGTCATCATGAAGAAAGTTCATCTGTTCCTCTTGTGGCTGTTGGCGGGCATAGTGGCCGCTGTTTCGGTCTACTGGCTGTTCCCTCGAGCCTATCCCCTCTTCCCGAGGGGCTGGGAGGTTTCCAAGGCGGAGGCCGAAATGATCGCTTTGGAACGGCTCTCGGACTTAGGAGAATTGCCCCGAGATCCATACATCCTAACCAACCTCGATCAGAACCCGGTATTGGAGCATCGCCTGCTCTCATCTCTGGGATCCAAGTCTCCAGAAGAGATTCTGGCAAGCCGCATAGCGCGGGGTCTAATGGCTTGGGAAATTAGGGTATTCGAGAAGGGAGCGCGGGCTTCGGACTGGAGCTTCAGAGCAGCGATCGCTCCGAGCGGCGCGCTCACCGAGCTGCGCCGGCGATTTCCACCTGATCAGGCAGGCGGTGTCATCGAGGCCGGATCTGCCCGAAAGCAAGCCGACCAGTTTCTTGCCGAGCAAGGGTTTGCCCTGTCCGATTTCGAGGAGCCCGAGACGCGATCGCAGCAGCTGCAGTCGAGGACCGACATCGTCTTTCGATACCGCGATAGGGAAGCTTTTCTCGGCGACCGCCACCCTTATGGAATTGAAGTCACTTTCGCTGGAGATCGGCTCGCCGGATTCTCTGCGTATTATGACGATCCTGACGAGGCTGAGATTCAGAACGAGTTCCAACCCGTCATTCTGTTCAATCAAGGATGGATTTTCATTACGCTGCTGCTATTGCCGATCGTGGCAGTTCCATTTCTACAGCGCTACCATGCCGGAGAGATAGGAGTTCGTCGGGGCATCCAGGTCGCGGTCGCGGTCGTGGGTTGCGGCGTCTTCATGATGTTGTTCTGTGCGCGAGCCGCTGCTGCTGGATGGTCTATCGCGGTTCTCACCCGGCCTCAGGTCACAGCAGTCGTCGTCACAGAGTTGGTGTTGCTTTTTTTCTTCCCGATGGGATTGATGGCATTTCTGAGCTGGTCGGTAGGGGAGTCGATCTGTCGACAGCGTTGGGGCTCCAAATTGGCGGCGTTTGATGCGTTGTTCCAGGGGGAATGGACGAACGCAACATTTGCCTGGGCCGCGCTTAGAGGAGCGGTAGGGGGCCTCGTTCTCTTGGCCGGAACCTGGAGCCTTGTAGGGGTGGCTCAACGATTTGGCGCTTGGACCTACTCTTCGTTCTATTTGGGGCACTGGTGGGAGAACTCTTCGTGGTTTAGTCTGCCGTTGCTGGCATTCGCTGCAGCCTACTCGCTCTATTCAGGACTTCTGGGCCGCCTACTCATCGCTTCGGTAGGGGTTCGACTGCTGGGTAAGTGGGCAGGGTTCGCCACGGCCACCCTGGTATGTGGGATTCTATTTTTTCCGACCTTGATCGTGTTCCCGCTCGGCTGGAACCTGATTTTTTGGTTCATTGGGCCGGCATTTCTCATCATGCTGTTTCTCCGCTACGGAATTCTCACCTCGATTCTGGCATCCATGACGGTCTTTGTCGTACGCGGTGCGGTACCGTTCATCGATTCTCCTGATGTATCGCTGCAATTTCAGGGATGTCTGGTTCTGTTCCTTCTCGCGATTCCTTTGATCGTGAGCTGTCGGTATTTGCTCTCCGACAAGAAGTTTCTCTACCGTTATGAGGATGTTCCCCCGCATGTTCGGCGGATTGCCGACCGAGAGAGGCAAAAGGTGGAGCTCGAGACCGCCCGCCGCATTCAGACATCGATTCTGCCGGACTTACCACCCGAACTGAATGGAGTTCGCATCGCTCACGCCTATCTTCCGGCAACCGAGGTTGGGGGTGATTTCTACGATGTCTTGGCTCTCGAAGATGGGCGTCTTGCCCTGGCAGTAGGAGACGTT
>JAZFTL010000128.1:0-12267 GCA_036446675.1 Thermoanaerobaculia bacterium | reverse complement strand
GGGCAAGGGATAGACCGCAGCAGCACTCTCGATGTTGGATGCCGTGTTCAGCTGTTCTAAAGTGTTCGTCACGAACGCCAACACGTCGGCGTCGTTTTGGTAGTCGGCTCGAGGCAGGGTCAAGCTCGCGGTCAGCACCTGCCGCCGGCGCGCCTTGACCTTCAGCATGCAGCTCAGGCTTCAGGCCGTCTGCCGGAAAACCTTCGCCGAACTCCTCTCGGAACGTAGTCTGCAGCTGCTCAGCGTCCTGCTTGGTCGTCGCCTCTTCGATGCGTAAGTCACCGAGTCGAGTGCGGAGCGAGTCGCGCTCCTCGCGCCGCTCGGTAGCCGCCGCTTCGGCTTCTTTCAGGTCGACGCGGTTCTGATCGAGGGTCTCTTGGTGGGCGATGACCTTATCCCGAGAACCGGCACGGCTCTCCAGCGCTGCCTGCAGCTCGAGAGTTGTGCTCTCGACCCCGGCGGTAACCTCTTCCTGCCGCATCTCGAGGCGCTCTCCCTCTTCGACCCAGACGGTGATTTGCTGCTTGCCGTCCTCGACTTCGCGCTCGATTCGCCGGCTCTCCTGACGGTGGGCGGCGAGCCGTTCTTCCAGCAGCTCTAGGCGACCCTTGCGGCCAGCTCCCGAGGTGCGCGCCTCCTCTCGATCTTGGCGAAAACCATCTACCTCGGCCTGGGCGCGATCGAAGTTTTTTTCCAATCTCGAGTGTGCCGCCTGTGCGGTCGCGAGCTGCGCTGCGAAAAGCTCGCCGCGGCCATCCAGCGACTGCAGTTCGCGGTCGGTCTCGCTGACTTCGACCTCGAGCGTCTTGGTCTCGACCCCCAGCCGGTGATGGCGGGCGGTCAGGTCCTCGTGCCGTGCCTTGGCGACAGCTGCGGTACTGCGTAGTTCCGAGAGGTTTTCTTCAAGAGTGCGAATGAGTTCCTTGTTCCGGCCGATCTTCCGTTCGAGCTCAGCCAGGCTCGATTCGAGAATCACCTGCTGTGCTTCCAAGGGCTCCATTTGGGCCGCCGTCTCTTGGAGTTCCTTGGTGCGGGAGAGTTGGCCGAGTTCCGAGCGATCACCCGAAACATGCAACACGCCGGCCTGCGCCCAAATCCGTTCCTGACTGATAAACGCCGCTTCCGGATGGCGGCGGGCGAGGCGCTCCGCATCGGTTGCCGAGTCGACGAGATAGCCCGGCGGCAGGGCGGCGGCAAGCTTAGGCGGCAAATTGAGTGCTTCGGCCAGTGAGTAGCGGATGGCGGGATCTTTCAGTCTCGCCTGTGGTGCGTCGTCCGGGTCAGGAGTATCCAGCGTATCCAGAGGCATGGCTCGAATCAGTCGACCCGAACGGTTGGACTTCACCAGCGAGCGCGCCAGACTCAGCCCATCCTCGTCTTCGGGCAAGATCACTGCCTCGGTAACCGATCCGAGGAAGAGATCGAGACTCTCTTCCCAACCCGCGAGCACCTCGAGCCTCTTGGACAGGAAGTCGGCGGAGTCGAGGCCAGCTTCGGCGAGGGCATCTTGGAGGGCCTGGCGGCGCTGGTCGTCGGTACGGCTCAGCTCGTCGAGAAGCTCGCGTCTTTGCTCGAGCGAACGGAGCTCCGTTTGCAAGGCACTCAGCTTGGCGGCATCGCGCTCGCGGTCCGCTTCGTTGCGGCCCAAGGCTTCGGTTTCGACCTGCAAGGTTCGTTCGCCCTCATCAATGCGCTCAGCGTGCTTCCGGGCGTCCTTTTCCGCTGCTCTGAGGGCGGTGGTGGCGTCTTGTAGATGCTTCGACTTCGCAGTCAACTCGGCACTGAGATGTCGGCGTCGCATCTGGCCCTTCTCGCCTTCGAGCTGCTCTTGATGCAGGCGATTGCGCAGGCCGGTAATCTCTCCCAAAGCCGACAACAGACTGCCGCGGAAGGTCTCGAGGCGCTCGCCGGCCTCGCTGGTCAGGGCTTCGACACTCGAGATTTTGTGGTCGTCTCTGTCTACCTCGACAGCAGCCTCCGACAGATCCTTCGACAGGCCCCGACGGCGGTTCGCCAAGTCTGCCAGCGTCTTGGAGAAGTCTTTGAGCTGGGTCCGGCGATGATCGATGAGCTGCTTGCCGGCAACGACGCGCTCTGCCATCTCCTCCAGGCGGCGGCGTGAGCCCTTGAGAAACTCCTGCTTGCCTTCGATCGAAGCGGCCCATTCGGCATCGCGGCGGTGCTCTTCGCCGAGTTCTTCAGCGAGGCGCTCGACATCTTCTCGCGACTCGAGGTTTGCTGCTTCAGAGAGTTGCAGCGTTGCTGTAGTCTCCGACTCTAAGTCGACCAGTTTCTGCAGCTTGGCTTCAGTGGTCGACTGGCGCCAGCGGATAGCGGCCCAGCGACCGGTGAGCACCTTGCGCAGTAGCTTCCGATACTGCTCCTGGCGCTCTTCATAGCGGCGGGCGGCTCCGGCTTGGCGCTTCAGCGACCGCATCGAGCGGGCCACCTCGGAAACGATGTCATCGAGTCGCGCTAGGTTGGCACCGGCCTCCTCGAGCTTGATTTCGGCGATGCGGCGGCGCTCACGGTAGCGCGTCACTCCGGCAGCTTCTTCTAAGAGGCGGCGGCGCTCGACTGGCTTTCCGGAGAGGATCTGCCCGATCTTGCCCTGTTCGATCATCGAGTAGGCCCGAATCCCCAGGCCGGTGTCCATCAACAGGTCTTTGATGTCTTTCAGTCGCACCCGCTTGCCGTTGATGGAGTACTGGCTCTCGCCGCTGCGGTGGACGCGGCGGCCGAGGGTAATTTTTCCGGCCTCCGCAGCTTCGATCTCATCGCTGGCCTCGAGTTCGAGGGTGACCTCGGCCATGCCGAGCGACCGGCGATTTTCAGAACCGGCGAAGATCACGTCTTCCATGGTCTCGCCGCGCAGGCTCTTGGCGCTGCGCTCTCCTAAAACCCAAACGACGGCGTCGGCGAGGTTGCTCTTGCCGCAGCCATTCGGGCCGACAATGGCGGTAAGACCGCCGGCGAAATCGAGGTCGACCGGGTCGACGAACGATTTGAAGCCGGAGAGGTGGAGTTTATGTAGCTTTAACATGCCGTCTAAGGACCGTGCCGATCACAATAACAAATGCGCACCGGAAACCACAAGAACTTGTATGTATAGTATTCGGGACCGCGATATATCGTGGTTGCAGGGATCCAGCAGAATCGTGAGTTCAGGCGATTTCTTTCCGATTGTCATCCCGACCGAAGGCGGTGCAGGCGCTGAGACTTCGTCATTGTCATCCCGACCGGAGGTGGCGCAGCCGCCGCAGCGGAGGGATCTGGGCGGGGGAAGACTCCCCGCTACCCGGTCAGATGAAGAACTGTAGGGGCGAATAATCATTCGCCCTACTCGCCACCCCCCCTCCCAGATTCCTCACTATCGTTCGGAATGACAAAAGGGAAATGTTCTCGGATTGACATGGGACGGCCACCCCCATAGCATGCCTGCGGTTCGGAGGCAGCGATGCCGCACTCGTCAGAATCCAACAAAGTAGTACTCGACGGTGTTCGCATGCGGCGGGTAATTCGTCGCATGGCCGGGGAGATCGTCGAGCGATCACCCGGCCTCGATGAGTTGATGCTGATCGGTATTCGCACCCGCGGTGTGCCGTTGGCTGAGGCTCTCGCCGCTGAGATCGAGCAGATGGAGGGGCAGAAGGTGCCGCTTGGCATTCTCGATATCACCCTCTACCGAGATGACCTGTCGACCATTGCGCCCAATCCGGTTGTCAAAGAGTCGGTGCTTCCCGGCACGATCGAAAATCAGACTCTGATTCTTTGTGACGACGTACTGTACACCGGACGAACCATCCGTTCGGCGCTCGATGCACTGATCGACTACGGACGGCCGCGCGCCGTACAGCTCGCAGTGCTGATCGATCGCGGTCATCGAGAACTGCCGATTCAGGCGGACGTGGTGGGCCGCACCGTGGCTACCGAGGTCGACGAGATTGTTGCGGTTCACTTCCACGAGATCGACGGCAGCGATGAGGTTCTCCTCTCTAGACCCGATGGGGGAGGGGAGTGACCGCTTGGAATCGCAAAGATCTTTTGGGAATTGCCGATCTCTCGGCCGAGGAGATCAACCTTGTTCTAGATACCGCCGAGTCGTTCCGCGAGGTCTCAGAGCGACGGGTCAAGAAGGTGCCGACCCTGCGGGGCAAGACCGTCATCAATCTCTTCTTCGAGCCCTCCACCCGCACCCGCTCGAGCTTCGAAATCGCTGAAAAGAGGCTGTCCGCAGACACCCTTAATTTTTCGTCCTCGAGCTCGGCCCTGACCAAGGGTGAGAGCTTGGTCGACACGGCGATGAATCTGCAGGCCATGGCGCCCGATTTAATCGTCATTCGGCATCAACATCCGGGGGTGCCCCACATGCTGGCTAAAAGGCTGCAAGCCGGAGTGATCAATGCCGGTGACGGCGCCCACGAGCACCCGACGCAGGCGCTGTTGGACGCGTTTACCATCCGCCGGCGCAAGGGGCGGATTGCCGGGCTTCGGGTCGCCCTCGTGGGAGATATCGAACACAGCCGGGTGGTGCGCTCCAACATTCACCTGCTGACCAAACTTGGCGCCGAGGTGACGGTTGGGGGTCCGCGGACCATGATGCCGGCACAGATCGAAAAGCTCGGCGTCAGGGTTGCCTCAGATCTGGAAAGCGCCATCGAAGGTGCTGACGTGATTATGATGCTGCGCATTCAGGTCGAGCGCCAGAATCGAGTCTTATTCCCGTCAGTGCGCGAGTACTTCGAGCTCTTTGGACTGACGCTGGATCGACTGAAAGGCGCTCGTGAAGACGCGATCATTCTGCACCCGGGCCCGATGAATCGGGGGGTGGAAATCTCCAGCGAAGTGGCCGACGGTCCCTATTCGGTGATTTTGGACCAGGTCTCGAACGGCGTCGCGGTGCGCATGGCGGTGCTCTACCTGCTCTCGGGATTGCAGGGGGTGCCGGTGTGAAGCTGCTCGTCCACGGTGGCCGAGTCGTCGATCCCAGTCAGGAACTCGATGCGGACCTCGATCTGCTGATCGAGGACGGCTGGGTGCGACGGCTCGAGGCTTCGATCGAAGTGCACACCGACATCGATCGATTCGATGCCACCGGCCTGGTCGTAACCCCCGGTCTGATCGATATGCATGTCCATTTGCGCGAGCCCGGGCACGAGTACAAGGAGACGATCGAGTCGGGAACGAGAGCGGCGGCAGCCGGGGGATTTACTGCGGTGGCGTGTATGCCGAATACCGATCCGGTGCACGATAACCGCTCCGTGACCAAGCACATCATCGGCGAAGCGGCACGGCATCGGCATGCCAAGGTCTATCCCATCGGCGCGGTCAGCAAGGGGCTGCGCGGCGAGGAACTCGCGGAGATCGGCGAGATGGTCGGTTCTGGGGCGGTGGCGATCTCAGATGACGGTTTTCCGGTGTCGAATTCCGAGCTGATGCGGCGCGCTCTGCTCTACATTCAGCACTTCGATCTTCCTCTCATCCAACATGCGCAGGATCTTGATCTCGGCCCCGGCGGCGTGATGCACGAGGGTGAATGGTCCACCCGGCTGGGGCTCAGCGGAATTCCGGGCTCCTCGGAAGACTCCATGGTGGCGCGCGATCTGCTTTTGGTGGAGGACACCGGGGGCAAGTACCACGTCGCCCATCTCTCGACCGAGCGCAGCCTCGACTTAGTGCGCGGTGCGAAAGAGAAGGGGCTGCCGGTGACCTGCGAAGTGACAGCGCATCATCTGCTGCTTACCGACGCATTGGTGGCTGAGTCCGGCTTCTCGACCAACACCAAGATGCATCCACCCTTGCGAGCGGAGAGCGATCGCCGAGCTCTTCTAGGAGGGCTGGCGGATGGCACCATAGATGCCATCGCCAGCGACCACGCACCGCACCATGCGGATGAAAAGGATGTCGAATTCGGCGCCGCGCCATTCGGAATCGTCGGGCTCGAAACCACCCTCAGCCTCTGTTTGGACCGCCTGGTGAGGCCTGATGTCATCTCGTTGACTCGACTGGTGGAGCTTCTTTCGAGTGCGCCGGCGCAGATACTGCAGCTTCCCGGCGGCACCCTGAAGGTGGGAGCCCCTGCAGATCTGACCATACTCGATCTGAATCGGTCGACGACTGTTGATACCAAGAACTTCAAGAGCAAGAGCCGCAATAGCCCATTCGACAGCTGGGATCTAGTGGGTGGTCCGGTCGCCACCTTCGTCGACGGGCGTCGGATTATCGTTGACTGAGCTGGTTCTCTCGCCGCCTTTCCCCCAGATTCCTCGGTTTCCCTCGGAATGACAAAAGGAGCTGCTCGGAATGACCATAGAAAGTCAGCTCTGAACTACGAGGGATCAAGCTCGACATTGTTATAGAGACCGCGGGCGGTGTAGCCTCGTACTCTTTGTCATCCAGAACCAAGTGCGGCGCATTTCATGGCCAGAGCCGCCCTGTCTGGCATAATCCCAGACATGAACCGGGAGCGGCTGGATATCGCGATCGCGGCGGCCGAGGCTGGAGCCGTCATCTTGAAAGATTTTTTCAGGACGAGGCCACTCGAGCCCGCAGAAAAGGCCCGGAATGATTTCGTCACGATTGCGGACCGACAGAGTGAGTCGGCGGTCCTCGCCGAGATCCGCCGGCGCTTTCCAGAAGACCGAATCTTGGCGGAGGAGGAGGGCTTCAGCGGCGATGCCGACAGTGAATACTGCTGGTACATCGACCCGCTCGACGGAACGGCCAATTTCATGCAAGGTCTTCCCGTCTTTTGCGTGTCGGTCGGCTGCAGCTACCGTGGAGAGTTGATCGCCGCGGCAATTGTGGATCCCGAGGGAGAGAACCTGTTTACCGCAACCCGAGCCGGCGGAGCGCAGTGGAATGGTCGACCAATGGAAGTGGCTTCGCGGGCAGGACTCCAAGGAGCCTTCCTGGCCACCGGCTTTCCGTTCCACGCCCACCGGGCTCTGGATGTGTATCTGAAGGTCTTTCGGGATGTTTTTATGCGGGCGCGATCGATTCGCCGGTGTGGTTCCGCTGCACTCGATTTGGCCTATACCGCTGCCGGAGTGTACGAAGGCTTCTTCGAGTTCCGGCTATCGCCGTGGGATCTGGCCGCCGGAATGTTGCTGGTGCGCGAGGCTGGTGGGGCAGTTTCCGACCTCAGTGGTGGGGCTCAATCCTTGGAATCCGGAAATGTTATCGCCGGCCCGCCGGGAGTGCACCGCGAACTCTTACGGATCGTTCAGCAATATGTCGACGAGGCGGGGCTGGAGCAGATCGATCCGGGTCGATCTGGTTTGGCAGGAGAAGATTCAGGGTCGAACCCGAGCCGAGGGGAGTCGCCTTGAAACTGACCCGAAAAACTCGGCTGGAGAGCCCCGCCAAGGCTCAGGGGCCCGATCAGGTCGACTCGGTCGATCGAGTAAGCCTGGAGATTCAGGTACACCGGAGCGATCTCAGGCGAGGCGTTTGGTACTTCTTTCTGTCGCGGCGGCAAGTCTCTTGGTGGATCGCAGGCGGCTCGGCGTTCTTTGTCTACCTGCTCTTTGGGCTGACTCTGGCACCGGCCATGGTTTCGGATCTGCTGCTGCGGCGCGAGTACGACTCTCTGATGGCCGAGAGGACCAATCAAGGTAGACGGGTACAAGCTCTGGTTCAAAGGCTAACCGATCTCCAAGATGAGACCGATGATCTTCGCTTGCGGATGCATCGAATCTTCTTGACATACGGGTTGGATATCGATGCTTCAGCGGGGCAAGGGGGGTTTCCTGTGGCTCCGCGGGAGGTGCCCGATTCGATCTATTCTGCAGATATTCTGCGCGGTACTATCATCGAGGCGCTTCTCACCGAGAAGCTCAGCGCCCTCGGATCCTTTATCGACGAGGTACAGGCGTTCGAGGCGCAGAACAGCGATCAGACCAGGACGACCCCTTCGGTCTCACCTCTACGAGGTAAGGACTTTGTGCTGACTAGCCCATTCGGCAGGCGTCGCAGCCCGTTTACCCAACAGGTGGATTTCCACCCTGGAATCGATCTTGCCGCGCCGACCGGGACCCCGATCTACGCGCCTGGAGACGCGACGGTAGTATTTGCCGGTCGCTATCCGGTGCGCCAGAGTGTTTCGTGGTGGCGCTACGGCAATATGGTGGCGTTGCGCAATGGCGACCAATTCATCACCCTCTATGGACACTGCGATGAGATCAAAGTGAGAAACGGGATGAAGGTTTCACAGGGCGACGTGATCGCGACGGTTGGTGACACCGGATGGAGTACGAGTCCTCACCTTCACTACGAGGTGCGGAGCAAGAATGCAGAGGGCAAGTTCGAGCCGGTCGATCCTCGAATCTATATTCTCGACCATCGGTGGCGCGACGAGGAAAAGATGCTGGTTAGCGCTCGCCAGGCTCCCGACTTGAGTGACTATGAGCCCTTGCCGCGGGTGATCGGTAGGTAGGCCGGCCGGCCTGCTAAGATCTAACCTCATAATGGCTCGGAAGAATGCTGATGATCGATCACCGACGATGATCGTCCCGCAAGGGACTGATATTCGCCTCGACGAGCATGGTCAACTGTCGATTCGAACCCCAGGTAACCTGGTCATCCAGAACTCCGGCCACTACGGCACGATCGAATCGGTGAACGGGTCGATTCGGATCGAGCGGCAGGCCAAGGTCGAGGCGGTCAATGTGCGGTGCGGCGATGTCTGCTTCGTCGAAGGGCATCTTACTGCCTGGAAAGTCACCGCTGCAGCCATTCACCTGCAGGACGGAGCCCAAGCCAGTATCGTTTTGCAGGAGACGCAGGCGCTGGATGTCGGGCGAAATGCCCGATTGGTGGGAAATTTCGAGTCCGAGAAGGAACTCTTCGGCCTGTTCTCGCGCTTTGCCGATCAGCTGCGCTCGATCCCCATGTTTACGGAGCGGGAACCGGGCTTGCTCGATGCGTCCGACACGCCTCCATCGTCGGAGGAGGTCGACGCGGAGATCGTCATCGAAGCGACCGTCGAAGACGCGGATGATCCGGCTGGTGCATCCGGCGCGGCCGGGTCGGATGGCCCGGATTCTCCCGAGGAATCGACTGGCTCTAACGGCTTCGATGGCGCCCAAGGTCCTGTAGGACCCGGGACCAGCGCGCCGCGACGTGCCGATGAACTTCCCGACCCTCTGTTTTTCGCTTTAGTGCTGCTGGAGCGTGAATTCGGCCTGTCGACCTACGGGCCCACCTCGCAGCGCGCCATCGAGGAGATCATCAAACTCCTACGCGACCGAGATTTGGAAACCCTCCACATGACTCTCCAGACTCTTTTCGGCCGGATCGTCGAGCCGGGGCGCGATGTCGATCGGGCCCAGGAGCTGGTGCGCGCCTTTCTGAAGAGCCACTTCGCGACGACTCCGATCAGCCGAGCTGAGCAGATCGATCCGGCCGATCAGGCCCACTGACGGTCGTAGAGTACCGGTCGGTGCGTGATAATCTTGTAGTTTATTGGCTAGTTTGAAGTGTTGCAGCCGTCTGTGAAGGCGGGAAACCAGACAGGCTAGGTAAATCTCGAGGGGGAGTCCTGTGGCATTAGAAACCGGATCGAAGCTCGGCCCGTACGAAATTCTCGGCCTTCTCGGCGCCGGCGGTATGGGGGAGGTGTATAAGGCCCGGGACGAACGGCTAGATCGCACCGTCGCAATCAAGGTACTGCCTAGTCATCTTTCGGAATCGCCCGAGGTCAAGCAGCGCTTCGATCGTGAGGCGCGACTCATCTCATCCTTGTCTCATCCGCATATCTGCACCCTCTTCGATGTCGGGCACGAAGACGGCGTGGACTTCCTGGTGATGGAACACCTGGAAGGAGAGACCCTGGCACAGCGCCTCGAGAAGGGCCCCCTACCGCTTGCCGAAGTGCTCAGGGTCGGTATCGAGATGGCGGACGCCCTCGATCGGGCTCACAAGAGCGGGGTCGTGCATCGGGACCTAAAGCCCGGAAATCTGATGATGACCAACTCGGGAGTCAAGCTCCTGGATTTCGGCCTCGCTAAGAACTTGGTAACCGAACCGCAAACACAAGACTCCAACTTTTCTCGCTTGCTGACCGAGACCCCTGGCAGTGCGCCCCTCACCGTCAAGGGCACCATTCTGGGTACCTTTCAGTACATGGCCCCGGAACAGATCGAGGGCCAGGAGGCTGATGCGCGGAGCGACATTTTCGCCCTTGGGGCGGTGCTCTACGAGGCCCTCACCGGGCTGCGGCCTTTTGGGGGAAAGACTCAAGCAAGCCTCATCGGATCGATCATGCACTCGGAGCCGGAGTCGCTCTCCAAGTTGAGCCCGATGGCGCCCCCGGCCCTACACCGCGTCATCCAGACCTGCCTGGCGAAGAACCCCGACGAGCGTTGGAACACGGTTCATGACGTCAAGCTACAGCTGCAATGGATCGAAGAGGGTGGCTCAGAAGTTGGGGTGCCCGTTCCGGTGGCGGCGCGGCGGAAGAGTCGCGAACGGATCGCCTGGGGAGCGGCGGCGCTGGCGGTATTCACTACAGTTCTGTTTGCCTTCCTTTGGGCAGCGCGTGCCCCTGAACCGGCGCAGATGGTGCGCTTCGATATCGGTTATCCCGACAATGTGCCGATCATCGACTCTCCCAAAGTTTCACCGGATGGTCGAATGATCGTTTTCAGTGGAACCGATGACACCGGGCGCTCCCAGATCTGGTTGAGATCTCTGAACGCGTTGGAAGCACAGCCCATACCGGGGACAGAGGGGAGTGGTCGCCCCTTCTGGTCGCCGGATAGTCGCTACCTGGGGTTTTTTGCCAACGGCAAACTCAAGAAGATTCCGGTCGGCGGTGGACCGCCGCAGGTGATCTGTGATGCGCCGAGAGGAGCTGATGGCAGCTGGAGCGAGGCGGGGGTGATTCTCTACGACGGGGCCGGCCCGGATCCCATTATGCGGGTTCCTTCCGGCGGAGGTATCCCGGTGCCCCAGATCGAAGTCGATCCAGAGAGCGGCGATATTCAGGTCGGCTGGCCGCAGTTTCTCCCCGGGGGAGAGAAGTTCCTCTACGTTGGGTTCGGCGGAGACACACAGGCTGTGAAGCTAGCTTCCTTAAAGGGCGGCCGCGGCGAGGTGATCTTGGCAGGGCAGTCGCGGGTAGAGTACACGCCGCCGGGATTCCTCATCTACGTACGCGAGGATACGCTGGTTTCTCAGCCCTTCGACGTGGACTCCGGCAAGATCACCGGCGAGCCGACGCCGCTGGCTGAGGACCTCAACATCAACGCGGTTGGTCTGGCGCATTTTTCCGTGTCGCGAAATGGGGTCTTGGCGTTTCGGGGTGGGGAAGCCGGAGGCGGGCAGCTGCAGTGGGTCGACCGAGAAGGAGAACTCTTAGAGGCGGTTGGCGATTCAGGGGATATCTACGCCACTGACCTGTCCCCGGATGGCCGCTGGCTCGCCATGCAAATGAGGACAGATAGCGGCGCGGATGACGATATTTGGGTGCGCGATCTGGTGCGCGGAGTCACCTCCCGATTCACCTTCAATGAGGGGCGTGATGTGAGTCCCGTATGGACCCCGGATGGGCGCAGCATCGCCTATGCCCAGGGCCGAGATGGTCAAACGGATCTTGCCATCAAGGCATTCGGTGGCAGCGGAGAGGTGGAGTATCTGCTGGAAGCGGAAGGGGACCAGTTTCCTAGTTCCTGGTCGCCTGACGGGAAGACCCTGCTCTACTACAGCCGAACTCCAGAGACGGGGTTCGACGTTTGGGTTCTATCGCTCGAGGACGGAAAGGAGCCCAAACCCTTCGTCAATACGCCATTTGTAGAACTAGACTCCCGTTTCTCGCCCAACGGTCGCTGGGTGGCGTATAGCTCGAACGAGTCGGGACAGTTTGAAGTCTATGTGCAGGAGTATCCGGGTCCGGGAGGCAAGTGGCAGATCTCGACTGCCGGCGGCCGTGAACCCGTCTGGGGACCCAACGGTAAGGAACTATTCTACAGGTCGTCGCAGCAGAGCCTCATGCGGGTGGAGGTCGACATCGGCGAGGTCTTCGAGGCGGGTATTCCTCAGCCACTGTTTTCCCTCCGTCTGCGGCCGGTTACCACGAGGAATCACTATCTGCTCTCCCGCGATGGTGAGCGCTTTCTTCTCTTATCCACCCTATCGGGCGATAGCACCCCACCGACGACAGTGGTGCTCAACTGGTCGGCTGGACTGGGTCACTGACCGGATACCGATTCTCAAGAGAGTGCTGTCTCCATTTGTCATTCCGACCGAGAGGGAGGAATCTGGGGG
>JAZFTL010000127.1:0-8174 GCA_036446675.1 Thermoanaerobaculia bacterium | reverse complement strand
AAGTCACGACCCGCACCGTGCAGGGTCGCTTTCTGCTCAAACCCTCCAAAGAGCTTAACACCATCATCCTCGGTGTTCTCGGACGCGCCCAGCGTCTCTACCCTGTAGAGATACATGCCTTCGCCTGTCTCTACAACCATTACCACTTACTTATTTCCGTCGCCACCGCCAGTCAACTGTCGGCCTTTATGACCTACTTCAACGGAAACCTCGCTAAAGAAATCGTGCGCCATGTTGACGGCTGGGGCGACAAGGTCTGGAGTCGCCGTTTTAGGGCTATCTGGATTCCACTCACAGAGTTCGACCAGGTCGACCGCTTGCGCTATGTACTCGCTCAAGGAGCCAAAGACGGGCTCGTAATGAGTCCGCGGGATTGGCCCGGTGTCACTTCTCTTCCGGCGCTGCTCGAAGGAGAATCAATAGAGGGCCTCTGGTTCAACCGAACCAAGGAGTATGCTGCCTGTCGAGCTGGAAACACCTTTCATTCACATGACTTTACGAATACCGAGAGGACGTCTCTCTCACCACTCCCCTGCTGGGCACATCTCGACTCTGCGAGCTACTCCCAGAGAATCCTTGAGATGGTGGTGGATATCGAGCGAGAGACTGCAGAACACCATGCAAACGCTAGAACCGAACCCCTCGGCCTCGAGGCGCTCCGGATGCAACGAGCGCTTGATCGCCCCAAGCGCCTCAAGAAGTCGCCTGCGCCGTTCTGTCATGCTTCCTCAAAGAAGATCCGCAAGGCCTTCTGGGAGGCCTACAGCCTCTTCTATGCCGCTTACCGAGAAGCCGCCGATAAACTCAAAGCGGGAGACCTCTCAGCAGTCTTTCCCGAGGGCTGCTTTCCCCCGCCCCAGCCCTTCAGGGCCGTCTTTGATCCTGGCTGACAACTGTCAGGCCTGCTTATCACACCAACTTGCCGATCTAGCGACCAGCGCTGAAAACAGCGGGTGCCGGAGGCCGTCCAAGAACTTGGTTTTCTTCCCGAGTAGCATACCTGCGACTCGATTCAGTCCTCTTCAACTCTCGATCAAGAGAATTCGACACCGATGGGCGCCTTCCGAGGCGTCGAGCCGAGCTATTTCTCCGAATCTGGACACATTTCTGCTCCCGGTTTCGCGAAACGCATGGAACCTAGTGGTTGAGTGGGTGTTTAAGCCTATGAATGGGTTTGCGGTAGCAAGTGTATTCCTGCACGGCGCTGACAGATCCTTTAATCTTGTATTTCCAGCGCACTTCGTTGTCGCCAAGAGCCGACTCAATAGTGATGAACGCTTCGCTAAGAGGGTTGGCGCTACCGGTGCACGGCCGCTTGCGTCGACTCGATAGGGGATGTAGTCTCATCACAGTCAACAGTTACACGCCGGGGCGCGGCGATCTCGGAACGGAACGACACCAACGGTGACGCTTAGTTGCTCACTGCGGTTGTCGGCACTTCCAAGGCCGCGAACTGGAAGGGTTATGACCAAGGAGGTCACGATGAAGCACATCGTTTGGGTACTCGCCGTATTGCTATGCGTCGCCGGCTCGGCATTTGCTGGTGTAGAGAAATACTGCGAGAGATACGAGTCGAGTTACTGCCTAGATCTGGGCGAGGTGCCGAAAAAGACTTTCATTCCGGCTCGAGTGCAATTCTACCTAGCTCCGATAATGTACGATGGATGGATGACCATTGGGATTTATCAGCCGCTCGAGTCCGATAGCAGGTTCAGGGGTCCTGCCAAGACCCGACGAGAATGCTACAACGATAACGACGAGCTGATCTACAAGAAGACCGTCAAGGACAGAAAGCCAAATATCTTCACCGACGCCGACGATCCAACCAAGATGAGTCGCGGCTGGATGTTTACCTACCCTTTCTCCCTCGAAGTCAACTTCAACTACTACTGCATCGATTCCCTCTGGGTCAAAAAGGCCAACATGATGGCGAAAGGAGAGCAAACCTACGTGGAACAGTACCAAGGTGGGGACGATGGAGAATATGGTTGCGAGGTGCCGGTGCAGTTTTACCAGCTACCAAGTTCCGACTAGGTACAGCTGAATGAGCTGAAGCAGCGAGCTCTTCCTATCGTCTAGTGGCTGAGCCCACTCGGTAGTTGCTCGCGCTCAACCGGCGGGGCCTCCTGAAACGTCAGGCGCCCGTCCTGAAGCGAACCACCCCGCAGCGCCAGAGCTAGAAGCTGCCCGAGATCTTCGACCGGGTAGATCGTCAGTGCATCTCTAACTTGATCTGGAAGGTCTTCCAAGTCCGCTTGATTCTCGAGCGGCAGGGCGATTTCCGTGATCCCCGCCCGAAGTGCACCCAGAACCTTTTCTTTCAGACCACCGATCGGCAGAATACGACCGGTAAGAGTAATTTCACCGGTCATCGCCAGGTCGTGACGCGCCGGGCGTCCGGCCAAGGCCGATACCAGGGCCGTCGCCATCGTGACTCCGGCAGAGGGACCATCTTTTGGAATAGCCCCTGCCGGGACATGGATATGGGCGTCAAGGGTCTGAAAGAGTGCATCATCAATGCCGAGAGTCTCGGCGTGAGACCTCGCAAAGCTCCATGCCGCACGCGCCGACTCCTTCATCACATCGCCCAACTGCCCAGTCAAGACCAGCTCTCCCTTGCCCGTCATCGTGGTGACTTCGACGAACATGATGTCGCCGCCGGCCGGCGTGTAGAACATTCCAGTCGCAACACCGGTCTGATCCGCCGTGGCGGCGCGCTCGGGGTGGATCTTGGGGCGACCCAAAAGCTCCTTGATCTTCCCCGGCGCAAATTCGAATGATTCGACCTCTTCGGAAGCAACTCTACGCGCCACCTTGCGCGCTATTTTCCCAAGCTCCCTTTCGAGCTGGCGCACTCCCGACTCCCTGGTGTAGCGCGCAATAACCTCCGAGATTGCCTCATCCTTGAACCGCAGAGTCTCTGGATCAAGGGCATTCTCCTCCAGCTGGCGAGGAATCAAGTAGCGGCGAGCGATTTCGAGCTTTTCTTGTTCGGTGTAGCCGGTGAATTCGACGGTCTCCATGCGGTCGAGAAGCGGCCCAGGAATGCTCTGAATGAAGTTGGCCGTGGCGATAAAAAGGACGTCGGACAGATCGAACGGCACCCCGAGATAGTGATCGACGAAACTGTCGTTTTGGGCCGGATCGAGTACCTCGAGCAAGCCGCTCGCCGGATCTCCCTGGTAAGAAGCTCCAAGCTTGTCGACCTCATCCAGCAAAAAAACCGGATTCTTGGTCCCCGCTTGCTTCATGCCCTGCAGAATTCGGCCTGGCATGGCGCCGACATAGGTGCGCCGATGGCCTCGAATATCCGCTTCGTCTCGGGTTCCACCAAGAGATATCCGTACATACTCTCGCCCCATTGCTCGGGCTATCGACTTGGCGATGGAAGTTTTTCCGACCCCGGGAGGACCCACAAAGAGAAGAATCGGTCCCTTGGTCTTGTCGGAGTGGTCTGGGACTTCGACTCCACTCTCCGTATCTCCCTGCTTCGCAGCCTGCAGCTGGCGCACCGCAAGAAACTCGAGAATGCGGTCTTTTACTTCTTGAAGACCGTAATGGTCTTCGTCGAGTACTCTCTCAGCACGGTCCAGGTCGATATGTTCGAGGCTCCGATGACTCCACGGCAACTCCGCCACCGTTTCGAGATAGGTGCGTAGAACTTGATACTCCATCGAGTCTTGGCTGATCCTCTCGATTCGGCTTAGCTCGCGATCCACCTCCTTGCGAGCCTCAGCGGGAAGCTCCAAAGCCGCGATCTCCTTACGGAGTTCCCCTAAATCGTCGCCCTCACCGTTCTCACCGAGCTCGTTTTGAATCGCCTTCATCTGCTCCCGCAGAACCATCTCGCGCTGGCGGTCGCCGAGCTCCTGCTGGACCTGGGTCTTGATGTCCTCTTGCGCATCCAGAACGCTGATCTGCCTTTGCACATGAATCAAGACCTGTCGTAACCGCTCCTCGATGGAGAGGAGCTCGAGCAGAATCTGCCGATCGGCATGAGGTAGCTCGAGATAGCCGGCGATAAGATCCGCGAGTCTCCCGGGCTTTTCGGTTCCTCCCAAAACCTGCTGCACCACATCCCTGGGAAATCCTGCTCTCTGCCCAACTTCTATCGCCCGCTCTCGCAATTCGCGCACGAGGCCGACAAACGCGGCATCGTGAGGATCGATTGGTTCCAATTCCTCGACCTCCCGCACCACGGCTTGTAAGAACCCATCCGCCTGATTGACCCGCAGGGCTATCCCGCGGCTCTCTCCCTGCAGCAAGAGCTGCACGCCGCTGGAGACTCGCTGCAGCTGGCCGATCCGCGCAATCGTACCGATCGCATGTAAGTTCTCGGCGCTGATTTCTTCGGTGTTCTCGCGCTGCGCCACAGCAAAGACTAGATGGTCTTCGCCTTTCGTAGCCTCTTGGATGGCTCGTAGAGTCTCGGGCCTGCCGGCGCCGATAGGTGACGTAACTCCCGGAAAGATTACCGTGTCCCGCAACGCCAAGACGGGAAGATGCAGTGGCTCAGACATAGATTCAAATCCTCATGTAGTGCACTTCGATCGATCAGGCTACGTATCGGGCCGACGTCCAAAGCGTCGAGAGCCCTGTATGCAGAGATAACAGCCCAACACTGGGTCGAAATTCCCGAGGATCGGCGACCTGTAACCAAGGATGGTCCTCAGTGAATCCAGGGATCTTGCTTGTCTTCGTCGACCGGCTTGACTACATGGAGTCGACTCCGCCGCTTCATCCACGCCAGGCGAGCACGATAGATCTGATAGCGAGCCCTGAGATAGGCGTTGTTTAGATTCCTCTTCAACCCACCTCGCCCCAGGTAAGCTACGCTGAACCCGACCGCGCCACTGATTCCCAAGAAGCCGGCCAGATCTCGAGTGGAGAGGAACCCGAGAAAGGCGAAAAGCAGCTCCAGCAGGATGAACCAGCGCGCCGGCATTGGCAGGACGAAGAATAGATAGATCGTAGCGTTCGCGTTGAGAACGGCGAAGGCGGCAATGAGGATCGCCAATAGGATGTGCTGGCCCTGCATAAGAACAAAAGGCACCGTACCGAAAGAAGTGACTCCGACAGCCACCATCAAGAGCTGTACAGATACGGCAATTAGAGCCGCACAACCCGATGCAAGAATAAGAAACTTCCAGAATTCCCTAGCCCCCACTCGCACCATCAGATCGCGACTGAACATAAAGAGAATCAAGAGTCCAATCATGAACCAGAGATCGGGGGCACCGGTCCCAACGAATTCATAGGTGACCAGTTGCCACAGAAATCCTCTCTGCCAAACCTCGGGGGTGAGTCGAAGGTGGTTCGATATCCAGGCGGTGGTCTCGAAGAACTGCAGGGAAAAAGTCGCGAAAACAATTCCCAAGAGAATCCAGATATCTCGTGGCACGGGCCCGGTGAGCCCACCACCGCCCGGTCCCTGCCGCATGCCGCTACGACTGTACATATCGCAATCCAGTTAATCCCAAGCCGACGAAACCGACGAAACCGACGACTCCGACAAGACCGACAGAACCGAAGCAGTAAGGCCAGTCAGGTCGTCTACCGGCGTATCGCTCAGCACGATTCGAAGAGTGTCCTGGCCCCGTGATCTGAGGGCTCGAAGGTCGCCCAGAGCTTGAGCCTCGATCAATTGATTGAATGTGTACGTGCTGTCAGGAACCTTGAGATCTGCCTCGGGCCGGTCGATAAGCTGAAGAAAGTGACCGTTCGCTGCGCCTCCTTTGTGCAGTTGCCCTGTCGAGTGAAGGTAGCGCGGCCCGTAGCCTACAGTCACGCAACTTCCTGAGCGCTGCCCAAGGGCTGCCTGGAGGGTTCCTAGGGCAGTCGTCAGCTCCTCCGTAGGCTGCAGGTAGGCCAATATCGCGATGTAGTCTCCGCTTTTGACGCGCTGCAGCAACTCCTGCAGCTCCGGCTCAGCTACCGAAGCGTCGACCGGTTCGGGTTCACTGGAGGTCCTGCCGGACCCGCCGCGAACGCTTGCGGAGCGAGTCGCGGCACCCCGCATCGCAGACCTGGCCATCTCTTTGGCCAGCTGGACATCTGGCTGATTGAAAGGGGGTACGCCAAGCACCGAACAGGCAGCTGCCACCGCCACCTCCCAGACCATCATCTCGCTGCCAAGGTCATAAGGATCTGCGAGGGTTCTACGGATCACCGGATGGCCGCGTGATTCGAGAGCGGCAAGGTGGCTCTCCAGCTGGTCGTTGTGCTCTTGATACCGCTCCTCCTCCAGCACCAATGCTACAAAGCAACGATCGACTCCATAGGATTCAGGCGGAGCAAGCCGTTCACCAACTACCGGCAAAATACCCTTGCCACCCTTGCCTGAACTCTCAGCTACCAGCTGTTCCAGCCAATCGGGAAAGGCCCTGAGTCCAGGGGAACTGTAGAGCGTGAGCTTGTCTCTTCCCGACTCGGCCGACTCACCGAGCATCGCTCCGAGTTCGAGAGCGGCGTCGAAGCCGGAGGGCACGCTCGCCGCCTCCGACTCGGAACCTGTCGCCTCTGCGGTCCCGCTACCCGAGCCCCTGTCGGCGAAAACACCGCGGGCGCGGGCCAGCAGTCTTCCGGTATCGACGCCAATAAGTGCCGCCGGCACCAGACCAAAGTAGCTCAATGCACTGAAGCGCCCCCCCACATCAGACGGAGCCTCGAACACCGCCCGGTAGCCACGGCGCTGAGCTACATCCTCGAGCTCGGTGCCGGGGTCGGTGATCGCGATGAAATGCTCTGCCGGGTGACTCAACGCTTGCAAGAAAAGTGTCCAGAAATACTGGTGCAACGAGGCGGTCTCCAATGTTGTACCCGACTTGCTGGAGACGATAACCCAGGTCGACTTGGGGTCGATGTCTTTCGACAACAGCTCGATCGCCGCAGGATGGGTCGTATCCACTGTCTTCACTCGCGGCGCCCCCGGCCGGGAACCGAAGGTAGCCTGAAACACCTCGGGAGCCAAGCTCGAACCACCCATCCCCAAGAGAAGTACTTGGGCTATTCCCGCCTGACGAGCTTGCGCCGCGAACTCCTCGAGTGCTCCCACTTCAGACTGCATCGAAGTGGGCAGGTGGAGCCAGCCGAGGCGATCCGCAACTTCGTCAATCGGCTCAGAGGACCACAGTCGCCAGTCGCCTTGCTGCAGGCGTGCCAGGAAGTTCTCTCGGCGCCAGCCTCGCACCCGATCCAGAATGTTGGCATTCAAGTCGGACCGGCCTTCGCAGGGTCCATCGGAGGTACTCTCCACAGGAAACCCAGTCGAACCGGTCGACGTCACATTGCTCTCCTGCTCTGCATCACCTCTTCACTCTTCTCACGCAAAGTCTCGAGTAATCGGTCGAAGGGCTGGGCAAATTTCGTCAGTCCCTCAACCTGTAACTCCTCTGTCGCTCCGGCCAGATCGATACCCAAATCGGTGAGCTGCCTCACTGCCCTTGCCGCGGCCTCGACATCTTCGAGTAGAGAGAGCCGCGAGATTCCGTGATCGCGAAATGCTTCAATCGTGCTAGGCGGCATTGTGTTCACCGTTTCGGGCCCAATCAGCTCTTCAGCATAGATCACATCTCGGTAGGCCGGATTTTTGGTGCTCGTACTCGCCCACAGAACTCGCTGCACTGCCGTTCCCCGGTCTCTCAGCTCCGCAAAATCAGGACCCTCGAAGATCTCCTGAAAGCGCTTGTAGGCCAGCTTCGAATTCGCGATCCCAATCCTTCCACGCAGCGCCAGAGCCTTCTCGGTTCCGATCTCCTCGAGCAAGCCATCGATTTTCGAATCGACACGGCTGACGAAGAACGATGCCACTGAAGCAAGCTGAGATGGCTGGTCAGCACGCGCCGCACCGCGCAAGTAAGCCTGCGCCACCGCTTCGTAGTGCTCCAAAGAGAACATCAAGGTGACGTTGACATTGATCCCGTCCGCCAGAGACTCTTCAATGGCAATCAACCCCTCGCCGGTAGCCGGGATCTTGATCATCAAGTTGGGTCGATCGATCTGTCGCCACAACCTGCGGGCAGCTTCAAGTGTTCCAGCGGCATCGCGCGCCAGATGCGGCGATACCTCGAAACTCACAAATCCATCGCGCCTCTCTGTCTCGTCGTAAGTCTGTCGAAGAATGTCCGCCACCGACTGAATATCGTCGATCGCGATCGACTCATACAGCGCCTCGA
>JAZFTL010000126.1:0-4212 GCA_036446675.1 Thermoanaerobaculia bacterium | reverse complement strand
TCGAGTGGCTCTGCAAACTAGCTGGGCACTCAAGAGCCACCGATGAAGGAGTGTAGGCGATGAAACACCTCGAAAAGCATCGTGCGTCGTCCTCTTTGGGGTTCGGGGCTGCGTTGCTCTTGGCTTGCTTCGTCTCGGCTGTTGAGGCGGAGGTTACAACCATCGCAACGCTTACGGCGGCCACGAATACGGCTGGCGGAATTGCAGTGGATGACGAGGGGAATATCTATTCTGCGGATTTCGGAGGAACGAACCTCTTCAAGATCACCCCTGGCGGTACTACTAGCATCTTCGCGGGAGGCTTCTTGACTCCCTCAGGGAATGGGTTCGACGCGCAAGGAAATTTGTATCAGGCGAACTATCAGGATCCGAATAATCAAGGAGCTCCCGACAATATTGACAAGATTGCCCCAGACGGTACGAAGACTGTTTTTGCATCGGGTCTGAATGGACCAGTCGGAATCACCGTGGATGCCTCCGGAATATTGTATGTAGCGATGTGCAACGCTCAGAATGTGACAAGAATCGGCCAGGATGGAGTGGCATCCGTCTTTGCAACAGACCCTGGATTCAATTGCCCTAACGGCATTACTTTCGACACCAGGGGAAATCTCTACACCTGTAACTTTGGCGATGGTGGTGTTCACAAGATTACCAAGGACGGCACAGTAACTCTGCTAGCAACACTGCCCGGCGGAGGCAACGGCCACCTAACCTACGTGGCCGGATGGTTGTATGTCGGAGATCGATTGGGGAACCAGATCTTTCGCCTCCCAGTGAAATCGGGTGTGCCTGAGCTCGTGGCTGGGACTGGAACTTTCGGCAGTCAGTTGGATGGTCCGGACCTGCAGGCACAGATCGGCACCCCGAACGCGGTCGAACGCAATCTCGAGGGCAGTGAGCTGTACATCAACGGCGGTCGAAACCTGGTGCGCAAGCTGACTCTCAAACTGCCGCGGCCAAGAAGGCCCGTAAAACTGCGCCTTGCGACCCTCTCCAATCATCGCATCCGCGTCAAGTGGAAGCACAGGTCTCTGAATCGCGAAGGATTTATGATCGAAGCGAAGACCGCGTCCTCCAAGTTTGAAGAGGTGGCGGTAGCGGGGGTGAACAGTCGAAAGGTTGTGGTCAAGAAGCTTGATCCAGCGACCGACTACACCTTCCGAGTGAGAGCCTTCAACGGTGTCAAGCTAGGTAAGCCATCGAAGAAGGTCACGGTGACAACGCGATAGAGAACACGGTTCTCCTCATGCGGGTGGGGTTGGCTGCTTCGCCCTGCCGGCGCCGACTCAAGTCGAACCGATCAGTCGTTGGCCAGGCCGGTCACTCGAGTGGTGACGGTGACGACCTCTTCGAGTTCCAAGGCCAGTACTTGACCTGCGGGGATCTCAGCGTCTCGGTCTTTGGCCCTCGCGACGACTGCGGTTCCCGTAGCAGCACCGACCGCGGCCCCGAAAATTGTCGACTTGGCGCTAGGGTCGCCAAGAATGCGACCGAGAATGGCGCCCGCCACCGCGGCCCCGATTATTTTCTTCTTGTCTTTGCTGTGATCGGCGCCTAGCTCTACGAAGGAGGCGCGCAACTCGGTCGTCCCCCCGGCGGAGGAGACGAGATGGGTAAACTCGATTTCCAATGACGCCTGTCCGCCGACCCGCCTCAACGGCGTGACCTCAATCACCCTACCCACCACCTCGGAGCCCGCCGGAATTGCCAGCTCGCCGCTGTCGGTATAGACGTCTCTTACGATCCTGCTCCTAAAGATGTCGTCGACCCGACTGGTTCGACTCGAAAGGGTCTCGGCGATCTCGACCTCCAGCACCGTTCCAGGCCGGAGGGTGGCCCGCACTATTTGCTCGGCGGACCGCACCTCAGGCTCGACCGCTGACTCTACTCGATATGTATCCGAATTCGTCGCGGACTTGGCATAGCCCTCTTGGTGCCGTGCAACTGCCTCTGCCTGGCGGGCTTCTGCAAGAGCTGTTTCTCGTTCTCGATCCTGAAGTTCGCGCTCGCGCTCGGCGGCGGCGAGTTCACGCTGTCGAAGCTCGGTCTCTTTCTGGGTGGCTCGTCTTTCGCGGCGCTCGAGAGCTGCTTTTCGGGCTGCGGCCCGCTCTTGCTCCTCCTGGAGTGCGAGCCGTTGGCGCAACTGGTCTTCCTGCTCGGCGATGGCGGCCTCGCGTGCTGCGAGCTCGGCGGCGGCGAGTTCGACTTCCGCCTGTTTTGCCTCTGCGGCAGCGAGCGCTTGGGCAGCGATGTCCTCATCTGAGGGCGCACTCAGCTGAGCAGCGGTGCTGTTTGCCGCGGTCTTCGAATCTGCCTGGCTCTCCGGGGCCCTCTGGCAGGCTGTTCCGAGTAGCAACGTAGAGGCGAACAGGGGCATCAGTAGGAATCGCGTCAGTTTGGAGTCAGTTCGAAAACAGTTCATCGCGGAGCTCCTTGCAGTTGAGAGAGTGACAATCTGTCATGAGCACAGTGGATGCAACCTCGGTGCCAAGAGCCGGAATATTGCGGCAGACAGCGGTCGAGGGAACCGGCGTTAGAGTTGGGCAGGGGTGAGAACTCTAGCGGCGACGATTGGCGGCTAGAATCTGCTTGCGCAGCCGGAAGGCCTTCGGAGTGACTTCCAGCTTTTCGTCTTCGCCAAGGAACTCGAGTGCCTGCTCCAGGCTCAAAATCGTCGGCGGCACCAGGCGGACAAAGTCGTCGGCGGAGGCAGCTCGCATGTTGGTGAGCTTCTTTTCTTTGGTGACATTGACGTCGAGATCACCAGATCGAGAGTGCTCACCGACGATCATGCCCTCGTAGACTTGGTCGCCTGGAGCGACGAAGAAGGTGCCGCGGGGCTGCAGGTGGTCGATGGCGAACGCGGTAATGCGGCCCGCACGATCGGCGATGAGCGCTCCAGTTGTACGCTGCGCAATGTCTCCGGTCCAGGGGCCGAAGGAGTCGAAGAGGTGATTCATAATTCCGGTGCCCCGTGTTTCGGTTAGGAACTCGGTGCGAAAGCCGATGAGGCCGCGCGCCGGCACTTGGAACTCCATGCGCACCCGGCCCGTACCGTGGTTTACCATGTTCAGCATGCGCCCTTTACGGGGAGCCAATTTTTGGGTGACTGCACCAATGTACTCTTCAGGACAGTCGATGGTTAGCGTCTCGATCGGTTCTTCGGGCCCACTGGGACCTGGTCGAAGGATGACCTGTGGTTTGCCGACGGTAAATTCGAACCCTTCGCGCCGCATGGTCTCGATCAGGATGGCAAGTTGCAGCTCGCCCCTACCAGACACCTGTAGAGCCTCGGTGCCGGTCTCGTCAACACGGATCGCCACGTTGGTGAGCGCTTCCTTGAAGAGCCGCTCTCTGATTTTAGTAGAAGTTACCTGAGTTCCCTCGGTACCAGCCATCGGTGAGGAGTTTGTCGAAAAGACCATCGCTAGCGTTGGCTCATCGACTCGAATCGGCGGCAGTGCTTGTGGGCTCTCGAGATCGGAGAGCGTTTCGCCGATCGCCACTTCCTCGAGTCCAGCGACGGCAATGATGTCTCCCGGCAAGGCGTCCGGAATCTCTGCCCGGTCAAGGCCGTTGTAGCCAAGAAGTTGCGTGACCTTGATTTTTTCGGTTGTACCGTCGAGGCGGCAGCGTGAAATCTCCATACCTTTGGCAATGCTGCCGTTGAAGACCCGACCGATTGCTAAGCGGCCCAAGTAGTCGTCATGATCGAGAGAGGTGACGAGAAACTGAAGCGGCATTTCAGAGTCGAATCGAGGGGCGGGAACGGTGCGCACGATCTCGTCGAACAGCGGTTGCAGGTCGCTGCCCTCGCCGTCTGGCTCGGTGAGAGCAATTCCAGCCTTGGCGTTACAGTAGAGGACCGGGAAGTCGAGCTGTTCTTCGGTGGCCTCGAGGTCGATGAAGAGATCGTAGATCTCGTTCAGAACTTCATCGATGCGAGCATCTGATCGATCGATCTTGTTGATGACGACGATCGGTACGAGCCTGGCGTCGAAAGCCTTGCGCAAGACGAACCGAGTCTGCGGCAGGGGCCCCTCGGAGGCATCGACCAGCAGCAAAACTCCGTCTACCAATTTGAGAGTCCGTTCGACCTCACCTCCGAAATCGGCATGCCCTGGGGTGTCGACGATATTGATGCGGGTCTCGCCGAATTGAATGGCCGTGTTCTTGGCCATAATGGTGATGCCCTTTTCCCGTTCGAGG
>JAZFTL010000125.1:0-2139 GCA_036446675.1 Thermoanaerobaculia bacterium | reverse complement strand
CCAGCGGGTCGTGTGAATTCAGAAAAGTTCGAGGAGATCAACCGCCGCCCTACGAGCCGCGAGTTCGAAGCCGCGTTGGATCAAGCCAAAAAAGCCGGGCTGTGGCGCTTTGACGAGCGGCGATCCCTTACGTCCCGTTTGCTGCGAGATCTGACACGCGACGGCTAGAACAAAGCACTGGCTGAGGGCCGCGATGGCTTTGGCGCACTCACCTACATTGCCCCTGCTCCGGGTATTTACCAAGAATAACTAAGTAGCGGTTCGATTCGATGAAGCAGAGCTCTTATAGCGCCCCGAAACTCTTGCTGTAAGTGATTGGTTGCGGCCCGCCAATCGGTCACTTATGAAACTCTCCACCCTATTGGCTATCCCCCGCATTCTTGAATTCCCTGCTCTGCGCTGTCGATGGAAGAATCTATGGACAATGCTCGTTCGAAGTGATCGACGGCGTGCTCGCAGTCGTCCAACATCATGTAGATCCAACCGATAAATTCGTCAAGCCAAGGATCGCCGGGATTCCTGGCAGAAGCCTCTTCTAACAGCTGACGAGCCCTACCTTCGTCGCCCACTTCAGCAATGGCGCTGGCGAATGATGCATAAGGCCACCCGTCTTCCGGATTGAGTTCTATGCTTCGTTCAAATAGCGGGATGGCCTCGCCGACCTCGCCGTTCCCCAAGTAGAATTCCGCCGCGACCAAATAAGACTCGGGCGCATTCGGGAATTGCTCCAGCCCGCGCTGTATTAATTCCTTTGCTTCCGCTTCTCTGCCCGTTTCAGTCAGCAAGGAGGCTAGAGATCCGTAAAGGCCACTATTGCTGGGGTCGAGTTCGATGGCCTTACTGAAGGCGAAAATCGCCTGGTCGAGATCGCCTAACTCCCAAGACGAATAGCCTCCCGCCTCATAGAATGGGCTGTGATCCGGAAACTGCTCGATCCCCGCCTGGGCCCTCTCAACTGCAGCCGCGGGCCCATGCCGCCAATAAGCCAGATCGATCAGACCTTCATATCGCGAGGGGTTACCCGGATCGAGCTCAATGGCTCGTCTCAATGCGGCCTCAGCTTCGTCAAACATCTCAAGATCAATGAAGAACCAGCCGAAAGAATCCATCATATCCGCATCGGCTACGACCGCTGGAACCTCGATCGCCTCAAATATCACCGCGACCGCCTGTTCCCTTCGTTCAGTGTCTCTATAGATCTCCGCTATATTCTGGTACAGCCAATAGGCGTCTGGATCAAGCTCAATCGCGCGACGGTACTCAGAGATGGCCTCATTAAACAGACCCAGCTTCCACAGCAAATCTGCCGCTCTTTCGTGTGTCCAAGATTCTTCCGGCGCGACTTCGACGCCCTGCAAAATGGAATCTTGGGCAAGTTCGAACTCACCTTCCTCAGCATAGGCGCTCGCACGCGCAAAATACAGATCGATGTTCTCTGGGTCTTGCTCGATGGCCAGATCGAGACCTTTAATGGCCGACGGCCCATCTCGAGCCGAAGGTCCCTCTTGCTGGCCTGGTTCAGGTATCTCGTCTTCAACTTGAGGCTGTCCAGGCTCTAACACCACCGGCTGCTCCGGAGTGCCTCCTAACAACTGCGCCGCTCCAACCGCAACAACCGCCAGCAACAACAAACCCCCTGCCACGGCAGCCGCGATACGTCCCCTTCCACTGAGTATTCCGCCAATGCCGGTTGTCGTATGGGCTTGCGCCACCTGCTCTTCAACGGCTTCGGCAACCATTAGTGCGGGCTTATCCGACTCAGCGGCTACGTCGGCTTCATCAACTATTGTCGTCACTTGTGCAACCGGAACGGAAGGAACAGCCTGAGCCACGCCGGTCGGCAACCCCCTGACCGCTTCTTTTAACGCCTTGGCCATCTCGTCCGCATCCTGGAAACGATCGGCGGGGTCTTTGGAAAGCGATTTGAGGATGACGCGTTCAATTTCCTCCGGAAGCTCCGGATTCTTGCTTCGGGGGAGCGGTAGGGGATCAATGATGTGCTTCACGACAACCGCCATCGGGGTTTCAGCATGAAATGGCACCACCCCGGTTGCCATCTCATACAGCACAATACCCAGAGAATAGATGTCGCTGCGAAAATCGACTTTCTCGCCGCGTCCCTGCTCTGGCGACATGTAC
>JAZFTL010000124.1:0-8601 GCA_036446675.1 Thermoanaerobaculia bacterium | reverse complement strand
GCCGCAAATGTGCAGCCGAACCGCCGCACCTTGCTGCTGAATTCTTCCGATCAGATCTTTTTCACAGGACCAGACAAATTCCTTATACAAGTCAGGGCCTATCAAAGAGCACATCGCATCGCCAACACCTATCACATCGGCATGTCCAGCTTGGGCTTTCAGCGGACCTACGAACTCGTAAACCGCACCCCGGATTGGCAGGCCGAACGATTCTTTACGAACGGCTCTGGAATGCCTCTGTCTGTGGAAAACGATACGCCGCTCAGCAGTTTTGGAGCGGTAGCCTTCTCGGTTTCTTTCGAGGAAGACTACGTCAACCTACTGCAGCTCCTCGATCGAAGCGGAATTCCTCTCCAGCGCGCGGAGCGTACGGCGCGGGACCCAGTGGTGTTCTTGGGGGGGTCTTGTGCCACCATCAACCCTCTCACCCTGTCGCGCATCGTCGATGTGTTCCCCTTGGGCGCAGCAGAAAATGTGCTGCCCGAGCTGCTCGCAGCCTTGGCAGAAGAGTCGAGCCGGGAGGCGGTTCTCGAGCGACTGAGTACTCGTGATGGTTTCTTTGTGCCGGCCCACCATGAGCCTGAAGAGGGCTCCTTTGCCAAGCTCAAAAAATTGGAACTTACCGAGCGACAAATGAAGCAACCGGGACATCTCCCGACGACTTCAATTGTCACTTCGCACACCGAATTCTCCGGAAAATTTCTGATCGAGATGTCGCGCGGCTGCCCGGAGAAATGTCGTTACTGTTGGGCTACTTTCGGTATGGGGCGCTTTCGGTGGCACCCGACGGAGTTTATTCTTGAAGCTCTCGAGCGGGCTCGACCCATTACCGACCAGTTGGGGTTTGTTGCCACCGCGGTCGGCGATCACCCTGATATCGAGCTCATTTTGCTGGAGGCCAACCGGCAGGGTTTTCGGACGGCGGTCTCATCGGTGCGGATTCCTGCAGTGACGGAAAGTGTTCTTGCGGCGCTCCACGCCTCGGGTGATCGGTCGATCACTTTGGCTCCGGAGACCGGCAGTGACGCGCTGCGGGTAAAACTCAACAAACCGATACCCAACGCCATGCTTCTCGAGAAAGTGCGGATGATTTTCCGTCATGGATTCACTCAACTCAAGCTCTATTTTCTGATCGGGCTTCCAGACGAGTCGATGGAAGATGTGCAGGCGATCGTCGACCTGACGGCAGAGTGTCGTGCCATCATGCTCGAAGAACTGGCACCAACAGGCGTTATCGGCCATATTCATTTGGGCACAAACATTCTCATTCCCAAGCCCTACACGGGCTGGCAGCGCGAAGCGATGGAGAATGTGGGTTCTCTAAAGAAAAAGATTCGTCTCATCAAGCGGGGCGCCGGCCTCCTGCCGAATGTTTCGCTAGGCTCTATGTCGGTACGGCAGGCAATCTGGCAGACCTATCTCAGCAAAGCCGGGCCCGAAGCGACGGAGCTACTTATCCGCAGGGCACGCGGAGAGGGGCTCTCTTCGGTCTTGAGAGAATACCAAGGGCAGATCCACGACCGAGTATTTAGCCGTCAAGAGGGACATCTTGACTGGCAGTTCATGAAGACCGGTTGAGGCTTGGATTCCTCGGCAGCCCTCTATCGCGATGTGTTCAGGCTATATCGAAAGCACCGGTTAGCCTGAGGATCCGGGTCTCTTCGGTGTGATGTCTTTCATCGGCGGCTTCTCGCCGGGCTGAGCCTGGGGCTTGCGTTTGAGGGAGCCGATCATGAACGTCGCAAGGCCGAGGAGGATCTCGTCGGCAAACGGGATGAGATCTGGAATGATGACGTCGAGGAGGAAGAGGCCGGCCATGATGGTGAAGAGTTGCGGGAAGCGCAGGCCGGCGCCGTATTTTCCGAGTAAGCCTCGACTGAGGTTGGCGAAGGGCGTGGACATCAGCACATCATATCGCGTTGCGGCTAGCGAACTGCCCTTCCAGCTCTTCGATCGTCCGCGGCCAGTCTTTCTTGAGCAAGCGGGAAAGTACCCGGTCGGCGAGGATGCGACCATCGGTTTGGCAACGGGGACAGTAGTTGGCTTCATTATTCGCGTAGAGAATCCGCTGCACCGCAGTTCCGCAGTCGGGGCAAGCTTCACCGTAGCGGCCATGGACCGCCATCTCAGGACGAAAGGCCGTGACCTTTCTGGGGAACTCCGCGCCGGCCTCGGCCTTGAGGCGAGTAGTCCAGAGAGTGAGTACTTCCCGGATCGATCCGTAGAGGCGATCGAGTTCACTGGCGGAGAGGCGTGCAGTCTGCTGAAACGGCGACAGACGAGCGTGGTGAAGAATCTCGTCGGAATAGGCGTTGCCGATCCCAGAGAGAATGTGCGGATCGGTTAGAGCGCGCTTGAGAGTGTGATTCTCTCGCTGCATGACTTCGCCGAAGGTTGCAAGATCCGCTTCCAAGACCTCAAGACCGCCAGGGTTGTGTCTCTGTAGATCGTCACTCCCTGCCACCAGGTACAGGGAGGCCCGCTTCTTTGATCCGGCTTCGGTGAGCAGCAGGCTGCCTGACGAAAAGTCGAAGGCGGCGAGACCGGATCTCCTGGGGATCGTCGCACCCGGTTCTTTCCAATGTAGTCGGCCGGCGATCATCAGGTGAAGAATCAGGAAGAGATCTTCCTCGAGTACAAAGACCAACCTCTTGCCCAATCGTTGCAGGGCCTTGACTCGCTTCCCTTCCGCAGCTGTTATGGGCGGATCGACCGATCGCAGCAGGAAGGGGCTGGCCAGGCGAACCTGAAGCAGCTTGCAGCCGACGGTTCGAGACGCCAGCGCGGCAAGATAGGCTTCGATGTCGGGGATCTCAGGCATGTCTAATCCTCGGCTCAAGAGAATGAGTAACCAGCCCGTTACACACGGGCACGATCCATCTGTTCCCCGCTGGGAGCTAAGGTGGTTTTTGGCGATCCTCCCCCATACCAACGCTCCAAGACTTTCTCCGCCGGCTTTTTCTGTGGGCTGAAGTTGCGGTCCAGTCCTTGATTCGGCCGAGGGTGTGGGTGCCACTTCCAAATATAGGCGCCCGCGAACCAGGGGCGGTGCCAAAAGGTCTCGAAGAAAGCTTGATAACAGCGAAGTTGAGTTTCTAGATCAGAAGAGCTTGCGACTCCGGTGGACCGAGACGGCCATTTCCAGGGCTCGATCGCTGCATCAATGGAGCTGCGGTAACCGATTTCAGTAAACACGACGGATTTTTGGTATCTATTGTGGATTTTCTCTATTGATTCCATGTACTTTGTCCAGCCTGTTTTGAGATCGTACAGTTCGGGCAAATTTCGATCGGAGAGGGGGAAGTATGCTTGGATGCCGATGAAATCGAGATCATTCCAGAAGACGATTTCTTCGAATTCCTGATACCAGTTTGCAGAGTAGGTGAGTTGGCCGCTGTAGATCTGGCGGATATCTGAGATAAGGTGTCGCCAAGCCGCCGGCTTCTGAACGGCGGTCTGCCGCAGCTCGGTGCCGATGGCCAGGGCTTCGATCTCGAGACGATGGGCCAGGTTGGCATAGTGCAGGATAAAGATTCGATACGAATCGAACCATGAGTCCCAGTCGGCCTTACTTTCCATGGCGATATCGCTGCGCCATTTACCGGGATCAGCCCGCTGCAGCCAGAGATGCGGTTTGAGCAGGGTCTTGATGCCGAGATCTCGGGCGATTCGGGTGGTCGTCTCGATGCCAACGTCCTGCTCCCCCCAATAGACGTGACCGGAGGTCACCAGGCGAATCTCGGGTGAATTGTAAGTCTTCTGCCAGCCAAAGGGGGTCTGAACGATCCAATTGACCCCGAGGTCGACCAGAGGCTGCAGTTCCGTAGCCGTTACTACGTTGCCGGCCACCCAACTTACGCCGCGCTGTTTCTCGCGGATCGCACTCCCAAGGACAAAGGACGGAGCAGCGAGAGCAGGGGCCTCTGAAATCGAGCCACGTGCTCCGCAGCCGAGACACAGAGAGCTTGCGATAGACAAGGCCACACCGAAGCAAAGCTCCCAACCTGATCTAATGCTGAATCTAATCCAGACTGTATTCATCGTAACCGTTCCACCGCGTGGCCCGCTTGAGCGGCTGGCCAGAAAGACCTGCCGCTAGAGTCGCGGAGGTTGGCCGCGGCCCGTGTGCCAGAGAGCTATGATCTCAACGACACTCGAGGCCTCGTCAACGGAATAGTAGAGGAGGTATCGAACCCGCGAAAGAAGGAGACGGCGAACCAGTGGAATGGTGCGGTGCTGGACCCGCTCCCCAGCACCGGGGAGTTGGCCAAGAAGGTTGAACGCTGACTCGATGTCTTCACCAAACGCACCCGGTGCTTTGGGACGATTCTCGCTCCACCAGTCAGCGGCGTGGCGAATCTGCCGGACTGCACGTCGGCCAACCCGAATTTCGAAGGTCAAGAGAGAATTTGAGCTTTGAGCTCGGCGACAAGCTCCCGGCCCTGGATGAAGTTGCCGGCGCGCAACTCCGCGAGAGCATCAGCCAACTCTCGTTCATCCGCCTCGGAGAGAACAACGCTCTCGGGCTCGATGGCGAGTACAGCGACGGCCGAGCCTTCTTGCAGATCGGTCCCGACATCAATCTTGCCATCGACAACTCTGCCGGTCAGCACTTTCATTCGCTTACTCTACCACCGTGGGTTACCGGGTGACCCAACGCCAGAGGGGCGAGGCCTTCTTGGATTTTCTCCCGTTCGATCCGAATCCTAACGTCCACGGCGCAGGACTTCTGGTCCCGGGGGGCGGCCAGAAAGGGGTTGAGGTCGAGTTCGACGATCTCAGGATGCCTCTGGGCGAGCTGAGCCAGGCGCAGCAGGACCTCTTCGAGTCGGGACAGGTCGGTTGGAGCGTCGCCACGGACCCCTTCGAGCAGGGCGAAGCCACGAATACTGCGGATCATCTCGGCGGCTTCACGCGGCGCCAGCGGAGTGACCCCGAAGCGAACGTCGCGCATGACCTCGACGTAGCGCCCCCCCAGCCCGAACATGAGGAGAGGACCAAAGCGGGGATCGGTGCTGATGCCGAAGATCACTTCATGCCCGCCTTTTGCCATCTCCTGAAGCAGGTAGCCTTGGGGCTGGATTTCGGCGGCAGCCAGCGAGGCTTCGATTCTCCCGAAAGCTTCGAGCAGTTGTCTTTCGTCTTGTAAATCGACTTCGACGGCACCATGATCACTCTTATGCACCAGGTCGTCGGCGACCGCTTTGAGCACTACCGGATACCCGAGGCTCGCGGCTTCATGCAAGGCCTCGTCCCGGCTGTTGACGATCTTCCACCTGGCCACGGGTAGGCCGTAGAGTTCGAGCAGCTGGAAGGCGTCGCCCGGGTCGAGATAGCCCTCATCATAATTTCCCAATATCTTGGAGACGGCCGCGTCATCGGTGTCGTAATGTGCATCGTCCTGCTCTTCGGGAGTTGCCCTCCACGCAGCATAGCGCTGCAGTTGAGCGAGCGCCCGGGCGGCAGATTCCGGGAAGCGATAGACCGGCGGTAGGTCGAGCCGCAGTTTGACCTCTTCGTAAAAATCTTCCGTAGCCATCATCACGGCCACCACCGGTTTGTCCGGTTCATTTTGATCGATGGCTACCTCTCCCACCCGTTCCATGACGTCTATTGTGTTGCTCAAGAGGGGGGTGACGTTGACAACCATGACCATGTCCACATTGTCATCGCTGAGCACTGCCCGCAGAGACCTGGCATAACCCTCTGGGCTGGCCGAAGCAATCATGTCGATCGGATTACCGGTACTGGCTTCGGGAGGAAGGAAAGACTCGAGCTCGTCGATCGTCTCGGCCGAAAAGCGGGCCATCTCCAGACCTAAGTTGACACAGGCGTCGGTAGCCATAATTGCGGGGCCACCGGCGTTGGTGACGATTGCTACACGGTTTCCCCGAGGCAGGGGACAGCGGTCGAGGGCCCGGGCGGTGTCAAAGAGCTCCTCGATCGTATTGGCTCGCAGTACGCCGCACTGCTCGAGGAACGCCGAGACGGTGACATCGGTTCCACCACCCGCCAAGGCCCCGGTGTGGCTGGAGGCGGCGCGAGCACCTTCTGCCGTTCTTCCCGACTTGACGACGAGAATGGGCTTCTTGCGGCCAACGCGCTTGGCAATCTGGGTGAAGCGTCGAGGATTTCCGAAAGACTCGAGGTACATACACACCACATGCGTCGCCGGGTCATCTTCCCAATATTCCAATAGATCGTTGCCCGAAACGTCCGCTTTGTTGCCTATCGAGACGAACTGCGTGAACCCGATCCCGAGCTCTGAGGCAGCGTTGAGAATCGCAACGCCCAAGGCCCCCGACTGGCTGACGAAACCGATCGAGCCCGACTGGGCCGGTGTCGGCGAAAAGGTGGCGTCTAATCGAACCGTCTGATCAGCGTTGATAACACCCATGCAGTTCGGGCCGATCATGCGGGCGCCGTGCGAGCGTGCGAGCTGCGCCAGTCGTTGTTCCGCAAGTACTCCCTCAGCGCCGATCTCTCCGAAGCCGGCGGTGATAACGACGAGGCCGCGCACCCCTTTGTCCAGGCACTCTTGGACCACCGCTTCAACCGCTGATTTTGGAACCATGACGACGGCGAGATCGACAGGGTCCGGAATCGCCGACACATTGGGATAGGCCTTGTGAGAGTGAATCACTCCCGCCTTGGGGTTGACCGGAAAGATGGCGCCATTGAACTCACTCATTACGAGGTTGTGGAGCAGGGCAAAGCCGAGAGAATTACGGTCGCGTGATGCCCCGATCACGGCGACAGAACGGGGCGAAAAAATCGAGTCTAAGGCGCGTTTAGACACTGCGATTACCAAGCCATCGTCTCATTCCGGGTGGTTTTTGAAGAACCGACCGCTCGGAGCCAAGATCTTGATGCGACTCTCGGCAAGGCGAATCGTCAGAGGGAGAGAGAGGTCGAACGCGTCTCCATCGATCTGAAGGTTCAGATCGGCGGGAGCGCGGAGTTCGATTTTTTCAGCCGCTAAGATCTCGACGTCTTGGCGTCTAGCATGACGGCCAAGCGCCAGGTCACGAGCAAAGCCGAGGGCGGCGGCTCGGCCGGCGCCGCGCGAGAGGACGAGGTGGAGACGGCCGTCATCGGCACGAACCCGGGGAGCGAGCTTCAATTGCCCGGCATAGACAGGCAGGTTGCAGATCGCGGCGTATGTCGCTTGCTTGGGCTCTCCATCGGCAACGATCTCGATCTGCGGATAATCGTACCGCCGCCAGGCGTGAAAGCCGCTCCAGAGGACGGCCCCCTTGCCGTATCTCCGTTTCAGGGTCGGATTGAGCAATCGCATGACATACGCGTCGAGCCCTACCGAAGCCAACATCAGGAAGGGCTCGGTGCCGCAGAGCCCGACGTCGAGTTCACGTGTCGGTGCCCTACAGAGCGCCTTGGCAGCGGCCGGGGGCTTGGTAGGGATTCCCAATGCTCCCACGACGACATTGGTCGTTCCGCCGGGAAGCGGCGCGAGAATAGCCGCGCTGCCCAAGAGCCCCGCGGCGGCCTCGCGGAGAGTACCGTCGCCGCCGAGTACAAAGACCACCTCGACACCGGCCGCTGCGGCCTGTCGCGCCAGAGTTGTGGCATCACCCGGCGCTCTTGTCGGTTTAGGCTCAATCGAAAACCCGCCCTGTTCGAGTATGAACGCCAGAGTTTTGGCCTGTTCGGCTGCCTTCCAGCGACCGGCCTGAGGGTTGAAGATGAGTACGCCTGAGCGGGGCACAATGTTGGGGCAGCTAGAAAAGGGCTCCAGCGGTTCCGGGGGGAGGTGAGGCCCCGAGGTGCTCGTAGGCCCGCCGCGTGGCCACTCTGCCGCGGGGGGTGCGCTGCAAGAAGCCTTCCTGAATCAGGAACGGTTCGTAGAGGTCTTCGAGAGTTCCCCGGTCTTCTCCGATGGCTGCAGCGATGGCTTGAATTCCAGCCGGTCCACCCCCGTAATGCTCGATGAGGATGGTCAAAATCTTGCGGTCAACCTCGTCGAAGCCGTACTCGTCCACTTCCAGAAGCTCCAGGGCCTTTTGCGCCATATTGAAGTCGATAACTCCTTGTCCTTCGACCTGGGCGTAATCTCTCACCCGACGCAACAGCCGGTTGGCGATGCGGGGAGTACCGCGGCTACGCCTTGCGATCTCCTTGGCGCCCCGCGCGTCGACCGCGATCTCTAGAAGTCGAGCCGAACGCTCGACGATTTGTGCGAGGTCATCCGGCTGATAGAAGTCGAGCCGGTGGACGATACCGAAGCGCGCTCTCAAGGGCGCCGTAATGAGCCCAGCCCGCGTCGTGGCACCGACGAGGGTGAACGGGGGAAGATCGATCTTCATGGTGCGCGCCGCCGGCCCCTGGCCGATGACGAGATCCAACGAGTAGTCTTCGAGAGCCGGATAGAGGATCTCCTCGATGGTCGGCCCGAGGCGGTGAATCTCGTCGATAAAGAGAACTTGACCGGCTTCTAGGTTAGTAAGGATGGCAGCCAGGTCTCCCGGCCGCTCGATCACCGGACCTGAGGTGGCGCGGAGGTCTGCCCCCATCTCGCGCGCAATGATGTGAGCCAGAGTGGTTTTTCCCAGGCCGGGCGGGCCAAAGAAAAGTACGTGATCG
>JAZFTL010000123.1:0-7780 GCA_036446675.1 Thermoanaerobaculia bacterium | reverse complement strand
GATGAAGATGAAGTAGAAGAGTGTGCGTCTCGTTTTAATCGACACGAAGGCCTTGCAGTCGGGCCTGAGGGGGCAGCCGCTCTAGTAGCTCTGGATCGATTGACTTCACAGGGAAATATCTTGCCTGGAGAGAAGGTTGTGGTATTTCAGACCGGTGATCCTGCGAACTACCGATGACATTAGAATCGTTCTGGATGCTACGGCTTGAATAAGAATCTAATCTCAAGGAGACGTTGAATGGAACTCAAGGATTTGGTGCTAGTCGATGGGGTACGTACTCCGATGGCTGAGTTTGGTGGATCGTTTTCCGACATATCGGCAATTGAATTGGGCGCAAGAGCTGCGCAAGAGCTCCTTAGGAGGACAGGTATAGACCCTGCCGACATCGACCATACGATTGTCGGCAATGCCCTGCAAACGTCTCCCGATGCTATTTACGGAGCCCGCCACGTTGCCCTCAGGGCCGGCATAGGGCAAGAAGTTCCGGCCTTGACGGTCAATCGTCTTTGCGGTTCCGGTGTGCAGGCGATCATCTCGGGAGGGCATCTCATTCTCGCCGGTGAAGCCGAGATCTGCTTGGTGGGAGGAATGGAAAATATGACCCAAGCGCCGCACTGCATCTGGGGCGCCAGGCGTGGACTCAAACTGGGAGAGGGTAAACTTGAAGATCTGCTGATGATAGCTCTGTATGACCCGTTCTGCGGATGCTATATGGCGGAGACCAGTAATAATCTTGCCCGGGATTTTGGAATATCACGACAGGAGCAAGACGAGTTTGCTCTGATGAGTCAGCAGCGGGCAGCAGCGGCGTGGGAGAGCGGCCGATTGGTCGAGGAGGTCGTGCCGGTAGAGGTTAAGCGCGGACGCAAGACCTTTACGGTAGATCGGGACGAGCACTTCCGACCCGACTCCACCTTAGAAGGTCTGGCGAATCTACCGACTGTCTTCGGTGAAGAGAGCATGGTGTCCGCCGGCAACGCTTCAGGAATCGTCGACGGCGCGGCCATGATGTTACTGTCGACCGCAGCCCAGGCGAAAGATCGAGGCATGGAGCCACTCGGTCGAATTCTTTCGTGGGCAGCCGTAGGAGTAGATCCATCGCGGATGGGAATCGGTCCGGTTCCGGCAATTCGCAAGGCGCTGGCCGGCGCCGACATTGCACTCAAAGACGTCGACCTCATCGAGGTGAATGAAGCCTTCGCCGGACAGATTTTGGCGGTTATAAGAGAACTGGATTTAGACGTCGACCGCCTCAATGTCAACGGTGGTGCGATCGCTCTGGGACATCCTTTAGGTGCCACGGGAACGAGACTCGTCTTGACTCTACTCAACGAACTGCGGCGCCGCAGTGGCGGCATAGGAGTGGCGTCCGCTTGTATCGGAGGTGGCCAGGGCATCGCCATCGTCGTCGAGGCGCTGCCTTGACGACTCCACATTTCCGGTAACTGACTGAAGTCGGTTCTCGTTTCGCTCTCTAGATTGACTTCGAATCTGACGCAAGGTCTGGCGCCCGCATAGCGTCTCTAAAGTGACAATACTCTTGACGGAGCATGTCCACATGAAGACGTCGATTCAGTTTATCCGAGAGCTGCCGCAAGACGAGAGGCCCCGTGAGCGCCTGCTTGAAGGGGGTGGCTCGAGTCTTTCCGACGCCGAACTACTGGCGATCTTATTGCGTACAGGACATCGCGGTTGCTCGGTGCTCGACCTGGCCCGGCAGGTACTGGTCGACCGGGGTGGGTTGATCGGATTCATCCAGAGCAGCTCTGAGACGCTGAGTCGAAAGGGGATCGGCCCGGCGAAGACGGCGACGATTCTAGCCGCCGTCGAAATAGGTCGTCGCATGGCTCGAGCTCGAATTCCGGAGCGGTCGCTGCTGAACAACCCCGGAAAAGTGGCGAGTTATCTGCTGCTACGCTACTCCTGCGGTGAACAAGAGGTCATGGGATGCCTTTTTCTGGATACCCGGAATTGTCTTATCGGTGAGCGCGAGGTGTTTCGAGGAACTCTGAACCGTGCTGCGGTGGAGCCGCGCCCACTCCTCAAGCAGGGGCTACTTTGCGACGCAGCGGGAATTGTCGTTTTCCATACACATCCGAGCGGAGACCCCTCGCCGTCGGTCGAAGATCTCGCCTTTACTAAGCGGTTGGCCGAGGCCGCTGAGATCGTCGGCCTGCAGCTTGTCGATCATCTAATCGTCGGGAGTGGAGGCCGCTGGGTTTCTCTCAGAGAGCGGATATCCTGGTAAGGACAGGAGCTAGCGCCACAAGTACGGGTCCAGACGGACTTTCAAAGAGGAGCACACTGGAGCAGAGCAGAGGTAGTGTAGAATGCCTCTTCTCATAGGACTCCAAAATGTCTTCATATTATTTGAGTACGCCGATCTACTACGTTAACGATTTGCCCCATCTAGGGCACATCTATACAACAGTCATCGCCGATACAGTTGCTCGCTACCAACGTCTTCGCGGTCAGGAGGTCTTTTACCTGACGGGGACGGATGAGCATGGGCAGAACATCCAGCGGGCCGCGAATCGGCAAGGAATCGAGCCGATTCAGCTAGCGAATCGCGTCGTATCGCGCTATCACGATCTCTGGAGTGTCCTCAATATCTCTCATAACGATTTCATTCGAACCACCGAGCCGCGCCATCGTCGGGGGGTCGAAGCGTTGATCGCTCGCATCGAAGCGGCTGGTGATCTCTACACCGCCAACCATGATGGGTGGTACTGCTCGTCCTGTGAGAGTTTCTACACCGAGAAAGAGATTGGGAACGAGAAACTCTGCCCGGTGCACGGCTCAACGACGGAGTGGCAATCTGAGGAGAATGTTTTCTTTCGTTTGTCCGAGTATCAGCAGCCACTTCTGGACTGGTTGGATTCGAACCCCAAGGCCGTTCAGCCGGTCGGTCGCCTGAATGAAGTGCGGAGTTTTATCGAGTCAGGCTTACGAGATCTTTCCGTAAGCCGAGCCGATTTGAAGTGGGGAATTCCCTTCCCTGGGCATCCAGGACAGACCATTTACGTTTGGCTTGATGCCCTGACGAACTATGTCAGCGCCCTAGGTCTTGGAGCCGAAGGCGACGAGAAGGCCCTTTACGACACGTTTTGGAATCCCGATGGAGGTGTCCGCTTACATATCGTAGGCAAGGATATTCTGCGTTTTCATGCGATCTACTGGCCGGCGTTCCTACTTTCGGCTGGTTTGCCGTTGCCGACCACGGTCTGGGCGCACGGGTGGTGGTTGCGAGACGAAAAGAAGATGTCCAAGTCGATAGGGAACGTGGTGCGACCCGATGCCCTCATTCGAGATTTCGGTGCCGACAGTCTCAGATTCTATCTACTGCGAGAGATGGTGTTTGGGCAAGATGCACAGTTTTCGGATGAGGCTTTTGTAGACCGATTCAACAGCGACCTCGCCAACGATCTGGGCAACACGGTGAGCCGGGTGGTGACACTGTCTCGGCGTGCGTTTGATGGGTGCACTCCGCCTGAGTCGTGTTTTGATAACCCCTTGGTTCTGGCAGCTCGGGAAGCGATCGAAGGGTATCGTGCCGGGATGGACGAACTGGCCTTCGATCGCGCTCTGAGAAGCCTATGGGGCTTGCTGGCGGAGACCAACCAGTACCTTGTGGCGAGGGAACCTTGGCGTCTTATCAAATCTCCAGAGCAGAGCGCGGCGCTGTCTCGGGTGCTTTGGAATGGCCTCGAGGCGGTGCGGATTGTAGCGACGGCACTCCTTCCGTGCATGCCGGAACTTGCGCCACAGGTGCTAAAGGCAGTCGGCGCTGAGGGCGTTCCGGCGGACTTCAGTTCACTGTCGTGGGGCCTGACTCCCACCGGTGTGGAGCTGCCGAAGTCCGTGGGTCTATTTCCCCGCATCGACAAAGGTAGCTATCTCGCCGAGATTGGTGGGGACAAGCCGAGGGTGGCAATAGTGGATAGGGTAGAGAAGGCAAGTATGTCTGAGCCTAGAACACAGCCAGGTAAGGATTCAACCGGCGAGCCAGGTAAGGCGCCAGACACGCCGCCGGAGCCGGTAGTCGATGCCCCCAGAATCTCGATTGGAGATTTTTTCAAGACCCAATTGAAAGTAGGCACCGTGATCTCTGCAGAGGCGATTCCGAAGTCCAACAAATTGTTGAAGCTGCAGGTGGATCTCGGGACGGAAACCCGCACCGTCGTAGCTGGAATCGCCAAGAGTCACGAAGTCGGCGATCTGGTGGGTAGGCAAGTCGTAGTCGTTGCCAACCTCGAGCCTGCGAAGCTGATGGGGGTGGAGTCGCAGGGGATGGTTCTCGCCGCGTCGATCGATGGAGAGGCGGTGTTACTGCATCCAGCTCGCACCGTTCCCAACGGATCGCCTGTGAAGTGATGCCGGAGTCGCCGGAGTCACGGGAGTCACCGCGTCTCATCGATTCGCACTGTCACCTTCAAACTCTGGCGCCAGACGATCGCCGGCGGGCTTTAGACGAGGCCAGGGGACGGGGTGTCTCAGGATTCTTGGTGCCGGCCATCCAGCTCTCCGAGGCAGACGATATCCTGGATTTCTGCAACTCAGAGCCGGACGTCTGGTGTGCCCTTGGAGTCCATCCTCATGAGGCTCAGGCCTGGCGACCCGGCGATGCGTCTCGACTGCGAGAGCTTCTTTCTGAGCCTAAAGTCCTGGCGATCGGGGAGTGTGGGCTGGACTTCCACTACAACCACTGTCCCCCGGAGGTGCAGATTCGGGTCCTCAGAGTGCAGTGGGACCTCGCATGTGAGCTGAGCATGCCGGTAGTGGTTCATAACCGCGAGAGTGACGAACAGATGATCCAGTTGGTGCGAGAACCGGACTATTCAAATCTCCGCGGTGACTTTCACTCCTTTTCCGGGAACTTGTCGATGGCCGTGGAGCTCATTGAACGAGATTTCTATCTCGGGGTTTCTGGGATGGTGACCTTTCGAAATGCGGATAATATTCGAGAGATCGTCTCAGTTTTGAGACCCGCGCAGTACTTGGTCGAAACGGATACACCCTATCTGGCGCCGGTCCCGTATCGGGGCAAAGAGAACCGACCGGCGAACGTACTAGAGGTTGCCCAGCGCACAGCCGATGAGATGGGAATCGAGCTGGATAAGCTGAAACACCAGACTACCGCAAACTTTGAACGATTATTTACTCCTAGATCGGATTCGGAATGTCGATGAATTCCACGTCGATTCCAAAGTGCTCGTGCAGGTGCTCACCCAAAGCGCGAATTCCAAGCCTCTCAGTTGCATAGTGCCCAGCCGCTAGGTAGTGAATTCCGGACTCAAGAGCGACGTTCATTACCCACTCGCTGGCTTCACCGGTTATAAACGCGTCGAGTCCGTGTTTGATCGCTTCGTGCAAAGAATCTTGTGCGCCGCCGCTAACGATCCCGACAGTGCGAATGCGTGCAGGGCCTCCTGCAATGACCAGAGGATCTTGCCCAAAGAGGCGGGCGCATCGAGCGACGAGAGCATCGAGTGAGAGGGTCTCTTCGAACCGCCCCATAAAGCCGATATCTACTCCTACGTGCGGCGCGAAGGTTGAGAGCTTCATGAGTTCCAGGCCTCGCGCCGCAAGCGCGTTGTTCCCGAATTCCTCGTGCCGATCTAAAGGCAGGTGGTAGGCAAGCAGGCTGAGTCTTCCCTCGATCAAGGCGGAGACTCTTTTAAAGCTCATGCCGGTGAGGACCGGAGAGAGGCCTTTCCAAAAGATTCCATGATGAACCAGCACCGCCTGAGCCGCAGCGGCGCCGGCGCGGGCGAACAGCTCTTGCCCTGCCGAAACCGCGGTGATGATCTTGGAGACCTCTGGCGGCCCCTCGACCTGGAGACCGTTGGGACCGAAGTCTACCCCGTCAGCAGCGTTGAGGAGATCGGTGAGATAGTCAACCAAGCCAGAGAGCTTGATTGACTTCGCCGACGGATTCGAGTCTGTGGTCCGGGACATATCTCGGTGAGTCGGTATTTGACGATACGGAGATGTCACCAGGTGTTGCGACTAGCGACGCGGCCCGCGTCCTCCACGGTTTCGGTCATTTCGACCTCGACCCCGCGGACCTTCCTTTCTCTCGGGAGCAGGCCCGGTGTAGCCCATCCCTTCGTACTTAGCCGGATCGTAGTCTGGAGCTTCCATGATGACCGCCTTGCGAGAGAGCCGGACCTTGTTCTGATCGTCGATATTGACGACCTTGACCGTAACCTCGTCTCCCTCAGAAACGATGTCTGAAACCTCTTTGACCCGGTAAGGAGCCATTTCGCTAATGTGTAGAAGCCCATCAGTGCCAGGAAGAATTTCGACGAAGGCGCCGTAGGCCTCGACGCGGCGGACCGTGCCCGTGTAGGTCTTTCCTACTTCCGCACTCTCAGTGAGCCTTTCGATGATTTCAATGGCACGCTTTGCGGCTACTCCGTCAGGCGAAGCGATCGTGATTTTTCCATCGTTTTCGACCTCGAGTTCACAGCCGGTTTCTTCCGTGATCGACCGGATGGTTTTGCCGCCGGGTCCGATAATGTCTCGGATTTTCGCGACCGGAATGTACAGGGTATGGAGCCGAGGAGCGTAGCTGGAGATGTCCTCCCGGGGAGTCGCCATGGTTTGACTCATCAGGTCGAGAATGTGTAGTCTCCCTTTCTTTGCCTGTTGTAGAGCAACCTCCATGATTTCGCGAGTGACTCCGACGATCTTAATGTCCATCTGCAGAGCCGTAATCCCAGAACTGGTTCCGGCGACTTTGAAGTCCATATCACCGTAGTGATCTTCTTGTCCGGCGATGTCAGAAAGTACGGCAAACTCATCGCCACTCTTGATGAGGCCCATGGCGACTCCAGCTACTGGAGCCAGCATCGGTACTCCAGCATCGAACAGTGCTAATGAACCCCCACAAACCGTGGCCATCGACGAAGAGCCGTTAGATTCCAGGATGTCCGAGACCACCCGCATCGTGTAGGGGAAGTCTTCGACGTCGGGCAGAACCGGCATCAGGGCTCGACGTGCCAGAACACCATGGCCGATTTCTCGTCGACCTGGACCTCTTAAGAATCTGACTTCGCCGACAGAGAATGGCGGAAAGTTGTAGTGCAGGAGGAACCTCTGTTTGGTTTCTCCTTCGTACTCTTCAACGATCTGCGCATCTCTTCGAGTTCCGAGGGTTGTGGTGACCAGAGCTTGTGTCTCACCCCGAGTAAAGAGTGCCGATCCGTGGGTGCGCGGTAAGAGCCCTACTTCGGTATCGATCTGGCGAATCGTATCTAGGTCACGGCCGTCGAATCTCTTCTTGTCTCTTAAGATGGTCTCGCGTAGGAGTTCTTCTTCCAGTACCTTAATGATTTTCTTGATATTGCTGCGTTTGGTCTCGTCGTCAGAGGCGGCCTGGTCCAGGTAGGGCTTGGTCACTGCTGAGACGGCTGCGCCTCGTTCGAATTTGCCGACCGTGTGCAGAGCGTTTCGCAGAGAGTCGGACAGGTCGAGCTTGACCTGTTCGTAGAGGTCGGTTGGGTAGGGCGCCGGTGTTTGCCATTCGGGCTTCACGATTCCGGCCTCTTGCTGCATCTCCTTCTGCGCGGTAACGATCTTCTGAAGCTCTTGGTGCCCAGCGAAGATGCAGTCCAGAATCAGGTCTTCGGGTAGTTGATTTGCTGCCGCCTCAACCATCACTATGGCTGATTCGGAGCCGACTACGATCAGGTCCAGGTCTGATTCGTCCCGTTGACTGCGCGTCGGGTTATACACGATCTTGTCGTCAAGCATGGCTACCCGGATCGCCCCTAGC
>JAZFTL010000122.1:0-2273 GCA_036446675.1 Thermoanaerobaculia bacterium | reverse complement strand
GTGCGACTCCCGAGCCGCCGAAGAAAAGCGGGAAGGAGAAAGTCGAGTTGTGATTCGATGTTCTACGAGGGAAGCTTGCCGCCGTCGCTGAGACCCATCCAGGTTTCGACCGGCATACCGACTCGTCTCTCGAACTGTTGACGATAGCTCTCCACTTCGCCGTTCTGTTCGTCAAGGAAAACGCGTTCGATTCGAGACATCGGAACAAACGAGGTCGAAAGACCGATCGAAGGGCTTGTGGAGCCGGCAACTTGACCAACCCAGTCGTCAAAGGTGGAAAGGTGGATCCCCAAAAGCACCACACCTGTAAGGTCGAGATCCTGCAGCACACCCCACACCTTCTCGGTGGGGTTTTGCAAGTGGACAACGACGACTGAGCCCGGTGGAAGCATTGCCAGTCAGGCCTCCCCAATCTCGCCAATCACCCGACCTGTTGGAACCCGTATCTCTTCGGCTTGAGAGAGTTCGACCAGAACTCCGCCGGCGATCTTCGGGTGAATAAACTGCACCCAGCAGCCTCCGGCACCTCGGGTCGGAATCGGTCGCAGCAGCTCGTATCCTGATCTCCGTAGAGAGTCACTATCACTGTCGATGGAATCGGTGGACAGACAGATGTGGTGAAGTCCTGGTCCTCTTCTATCTATGAACTTGGCAATAGGCGACTCTTCTGAGGTCGCTTCGAGCAATTCGATCTTGCTCTTGCCGCATTGAATGAGCGCCACCCGCACCCCCTCGGACGTTACTTCCTCCACAGCATGAATCGACAGGCCCAAGGCCTCGTAGAAGCCCCGGGCCTGGTCAATCGAGACGACCGCAATGCCGACGTGGTCAATATGGTCGATCACGAAGACCGTCCTTGGGGAATTGGCATCCCCGTCGAGACCGCTACGACGCCCGAGAACAGCCTCTCCGCGATGCCGTATGGGTCGGTTCCCTCCCGCAGAGCGCGATCCAACTCACTGTCCAGACCGTCATCTCGTCGAGCCGTGTTCAGAACCTTCTCTTTCAAGATGTTCTCCACCCTCAAGCGAAGTTGATCCCGGCGCCGCTGAACTAACTCGTTGCCGGACTCTAACCACCGTCGGTGGCTATCAGCTTCCTTCACAAGGCCCTCGAGGCCCTCGCCTCGACTCGCCACCGTCTTCAGAATGGGAGGCGTCCATCCCGCCCATTCCGTCATTCCCAGCATCATCTGAAGATCTCGCACAGTTCGATCCACTCCCTCCCGATCAGCCTTGTTGATGACAAAGATATCTGCTATCTCCATGATACCTGCCTTAATAGCCTGAATGTCATCACCGAGCCCCGGTAGGGTCACCAACACAACCGTATCGACGCTGCGCACGACGTCGACCTCGTCTTGCCCAACTCCGACAGTCTCCACAATGATCCAGTCGAATCTCGCAGCGTTCAGAATGTCTACAGCGTCCTGGGTCGCCGGGGCCAAGCCGCCCATCGCACCTCGCGTCGCCATCGACCGAATAAAAACTCCTGGATCCGTGTAGAGCTGGTGCATCCGAACCCGGTCGCCGAGCAGGGCTCCTCCGGTGAATGAGCTAGTGGGATCGATCGCCAAGATGCCCACCTTGGCTCCACTCTCCCGCAAGCGACCTGCCAAACCCGCCACAAGAGTACTCTTGCCGGCACCAGGTGGCCCGGTAACGCCCACTACGCGGGCCTGTCGCGCGGGAACGTATAACAACCGAACGAAGTCTTGATGCTGCGGGGCTCGATTCTCCACCAACGAAATGGCGCGGCCGATCGCTCGAAAGTTACCTTCGCGAACAGCTGCGGCGAGTGCCTCGATAGGATATCTCGGTGGCTCGCCCACACTGTTGAAGAGAGATCGCAATGCATTCATCACTGCTTCTTGAGCAAGTGCCTGGCGATAACCAACCGTTGGATTTCGCTGGTTCCCTCGCCAATCGTGCAAATCTTACAATCGCGGTAGAATTTCTCGGCACGATAGTCCTTGATAAACCCATAGCCGCCGTGGATTTGAACTCCCCGTTCTGCGCAGAAGACCGCTGTCTCACTAGTCAACAGCTTCGCCTCCGCCGACAGGCGGCTCACCGGCAGTTCATTGTCCATCGCCAACGCTGCCGCGAAGGTCAAGGACTCCGCTGCCGCAATTCGACATGACATCTCGGCCAAATGAAATCTGATCGCTTGAAACTTCGCGATTGGTCGACCGAATTGTTCTCTCTGCAGGGCATAGTCGCGGGCCGTGGTGAAGGCGCCTAAGGCCGTACCGAGCCCCAAGGCTGCGATTG
>JAZFTL010000121.1:0-6279 GCA_036446675.1 Thermoanaerobaculia bacterium | reverse complement strand
GTTCCATGCCTTTCCAATAGGTTCCATGCCTTTCCAATAGGTTCCATGCCTTTCCAATAGGTTCCATGCCTTTCCAATAGGTTCCATGCCTTTCCCCTGGAGAAATGGAGAAATCGGTCAGTTTTACGCTTGAACAGTGCTTGAGGCACGTCCAGTCGTCTGGAATCGGAGCGACTCAGCACCGGATTGAACCGCGCACCCGCTTCTTAAGGTGAAAATAGAATTCACGAGCAGCCTCCGGCACCCGCTGTTTTCAGTAGTGGTCGCTAAATCGGCAAATTGGAATGAGAATCGGGCCTGGGCTACCTCAGCCGGGATCAAAGGCAGCCCTGAAGGGCTGAGGCGGCGGGAAGGAACCTTGGGGGAATACTGCCGAGAGATCTCCGGCTTTGAGCTTTTCGGCGGCTTCGCGATAGGCTGCATAGAAGAGACTGTAGGCCTCCCAAAACGCGCGACGTACCTTCTTGCTGGCAGCGTGACAGAACGGAGCAGGGGACTTCTTGAGACGCTTGGGTCGGTCGAGCTGTCGTTGCCGCAGGATGCGGCGCACTCCTAAGGGTTCGGTGTCAGCATTCGCATAGTGCTGGGCAGTCTCGTGCTCGATGTCTGCGACGAGCTCGAGGATCCTCTCAGAGTACTCTGCTGGCCCTAGATGTGCCCAGCAGGGGAGAGGTGTGAGGGTAACGGTTTCACTGTTTGCAAAGTCATGCGAATGAAAGGCCTTACCCTCTCTGCGAGAGTTGTATTCCTTGGAGCGATTGAACCAGAGGCCTTCGAGCGGTTCGTTATTGAGCATCGCCGGCAACGCAGTGACTCCGGGCCAGTCGCGCGGGCTGGCCACCAGCCCGTCTTTGGGACCGTTCGCCAACAGGTAGCGCAGGCGGTCGACCTGCTCGTATTCATGGGGTGGAACCCAGATGGCTCGAAAGCGTCGGCTCCAGACCGTATCGCTCCAGCCGTCAACGTGTCGAATCACTTCTTTGCCCAAGTTTCCGTTGAAGTAGGTCATGAAGGCTGAGAGTTGGTGGGGCGACTCAAGTGACAGCAAAAGGTGAAAATGGTTTGAGAGCACAATAAAAGAATGGATATCAACGGAATAGAGGCGCTGGGCGCGACCTAAGATGCCGAGTATGATGGTGTTGAGTTTTTCAGAGGGCCTAAGTAGAAATCTCCCCTGCACCGTGCGGGTGGTGACTTCGAAAAGTCCTCCTTCGGGAGGTACATAGCGCAGATTTCGAGCCATCTCGATAAAAGAGACGGAATCGAGCGGAGTCTTCTTGCACTTTTCAGCGAAATGGGTGGCACCTAGCACCTAGGTGGCACCTATTGGGCACCTATTGGGCACCTATTGGCTGGGTAGGGACACTGGTCGCGGAGAGCGCGTGAGGATAGTGCGCCCCCGTTTGAGGCATCACCGGCAAGGTAGGCGCTGGGACGGAGGAAGGCTGCTAGGGACTTCAGACAAGACAGGAATTCGTTGGACGGGTGAGTTTACGATCGGCACAGGTACTTGGACGGCGCCCTAATTTGAACACCGCATCGCACTTGTTGCCTCCCATCCCAAATTCTCAAGCTGTGACAAGGCATTTGTATTGTTTCGACCCATCAGAAAAGATTTCTTGTACAGCTCAATCGACTTTGCGGTCATCCCCTTGTTCATGTATGCCTCGGCGAGGCTATCGTAGGTGTTGTACTGGGTCGGATATTGCCGAATGTTGAACTCGAATACCTCGATCGCGTCGTCCACACGGTTACCCTCGAGAAAGTCGTACCCTATCCTGTTGATCTCCTCTTGAACATCGAGCCATTTGTTGCGGTGAATGTTCCGGAAGGCGGCGTATCTCTCGAAGATCTCCGCCGGTGTAGTGGATCGCGTCAAGGGACCGACAAACTCCAAGAACGAGGCGGGTGGGAGATAGTGAATGATCGCCTCCAGCGCGGGATCTCGATTCTCGGCAAGATCCTCGATGGTCAGCTCGGCGGTGATATCGGGCGTGATCCAGGGACGTCGATCGGGATCCCACGTGGGTTGTACAAACAGTTGAGAGCACGTCAGTTGGGTGCCACTGTTAGGCAGGGTGATGATGGAGGTGTTGCCGTAACCGTTTGGCCGGCCCCCGGTCGGCTCGCCGACGAAGACCACATTGGTGAGTTGCCGCATGCGAATCGCGAACGACGGCGCCGCCGATTTCGACCCGCGTCCGAAAATGATAAAAAAATGACTGAGGCGGTTGACCTTCTCATGCGAGGCGATTCGGTAGGTGAGCGCTGAACCGAGAGTAATGTCGCCGCCGGGGTTTTGCCGCATATCGATGACCAGCTTGTCGATGTCGTGTGAATCGATAAACGCGAACATTCGCTTGCTGAACGCCTCCAGCGATTCATTCGGGTCATTGGCGAAACGATTGAACTGCATGTACAACAACTTCTCCTCGGACAAGTGTTTGAACCAGTACGTACGATCATTATGGGTCAACCACAATGGGATCGGTTGACCCTCCCGGTCGCGCAGACGGACCCAGGTATCGTCGGGATCAGGCTGATGCGCCTCGAGGGTGACTGTCTTCTCGGTGTGCCCGTCCACCTCTAGGTCGAGTTCCATTGTGAGAGGATCGGACGAAAATCCAAGCTCGTAAATGACCGCGGGAAGTATCAGGGTGTTGGCGACCGCCACGGCACGTCGGTGCATCTCGTTGTCGCCGGAGATGATAGGGGAGGTGGCGCGTAGCACCTCGTCGATCGACGTTCCACCGATTCGAAGGACTAGAGCACCGAGAAGCTCCTCGTGTTCTTTGAGTGCTTCGTGGACGTAGATCCCATCGCGCATCATGTTAAAGCGCACTGGCAAAGCACTCAATGCCAGAATGTTGCTCGGTATCGAGTCCCAGAGTGCCTCGGAGTGCGAGTCATTCAGAAGGGCGTGCAGGCGAAACAGCTCCAACAAGATCCGGCCATCGGAGAGCGTGGCAACACGCTGTCGAAGGGCCGCCGCAGCCGCGAGGTACTCATCTTCACTGGCCCCGTATTTGAAAGGTGCCACATGCCGGAAACGAACACTGGTAATAAGATGGTCAATATCCTCGATCCAATTCTCGATGCTATTCGTGGTCTGTCCCGATGTGCGGGCGAGTGCAACGTTGGAGAGAGCCATGAACGTCAGGATTGCGATCGAGAAGATCATCGGTTGGCTACGACTTTTCATCGCGGCAGCTCCGTTCCGGAGGCAAGCTCCTTGTGAGCGAGACTTCATCCTAGACCCTCGGTTCATCTCGGGATTCGGAAGTCTTCCTGAGCCATTGGATCAACTGGGGTACGGCAGTCTGCAGGTTCCGCCTGAGAGCGGCTGCGGCACCCTGAAGATCCTTGGTGCGGAGGGCCTCGAGAACCCGCGCATGCTTTGCTACAACCACGGCGACATTGGCATGCTCGCGCATATAGGCGCACTCATAGGGTCGAGTGCGCAGAATGAATTGGTGGATGAGATCGAGCAGGATCTGATTGTGACAGTGGGACAGTAGCTCGAGATGCCAGCGGTCATCCAGATCGATCGTGAGGCTGGGATCACCGCCCGATGTGCTGAGTTGCTTGTTGATGCTTGCGAGTCGAACGAGCTGCGAATTCGAGGGGATACCAGCCAATTCCAAGGCTGCGGGGTCGAGGGTCGCCCGGATCATGTAGAGATGCTCGACCTGTTCCGGTCGAAGATCCTGAACGAAGAATCCACGCCGAGGTTGGATCGTCACGAAACCCTCCGAAGCTAACCGCGAGAGCGCTTCACGGACAGGGGTCCGGCTGACGTCTAGGCGAGAAGCGAGGTCCACCTCGTTGATCCGCTCGCCTGAACGGAACGTGCCTTCGACGATCAGGTTGCGCACAAGATCGGCCAGATCGACGCTCAGGTTCTGCCGGAGCTTCAGTGCGAGAGCCATACTGAATACTATATTCAGTATTATGCAGAATGCAACCCTTTGAGTGCGCAGTGTCTGAAAACCCGGCCGTGTCGAAATGCGAACCAGGAGCTTCACTTCGGTGGCGCGTTGATAGTCCCAGCGAGCCCGTACTGTCCGAAAACTCGGCCGCGTCCTAACTGCCGAAAAAATGAAATGTTGGGCTCGCCTACAATCGAGCCCCGGGCGGCCGATACTTACCCACCCTAACGTCTTGACAGTGATCGTTGGAGGCGAATGGTTTTCAACCTTCGACCTCTTTCACTCTGTTCGAGGGATCCAAGTCGACAGAGCTAAGGAGCGAGGGTGAAACTTAAGGCGAAGGCCGCCGCACCTCCGAGAAGCAGCTAACTGAGGGGAAAACTCACGCCGTTGAGCTCAGAATACCTTGCGAAGAGCCTGAAGATCGCGTAGCCACGGCAAGAGGGTGTTCAAAATAAGGTTACTTAGGGATACCATTTCCATTGAAAATTCTGATGTCGCCTCCGGGTCCGCCCTCCGCCAATTGCTGCCTCGACGTCGATCAGTCCGGCCCAGTGCGCTCGCCCGCTGCATTCTGGAGAAAATCCAACACGACCCTTGGAAAAATCTCCCCGGCAGCTCCCGAGCCACCCCAGTTCGGCCAGACCGCGAGATGCTCCTGGCCCGGTACCACCCAGAGTGCAGCTTCGGGGAGGGCTCGAAAGGCCTGGAGGGCGATCTCTAAGGAGACCCACGGATCACGATCTCCCACTACGAGCAGGGTCGGTGCCTCGATGCGCCCCAATAGCTCCTCGCTGACCATGTTGTCGGGAACGTCGGCCAGACCCCGCATGGCCGCCAGGAGCGATCTAACCTGAGGTTTTCCGCCCGGGTGAATTCGGAGCCAGTACTCTCGATAGGCGAGCGGGTTGTCCTCTAAGTCCGGAAAACCTCTCAAGATAGATATCGCCGCCTCGGGGAGTTCGTGTGCAGCCCCAACGAGTGCCATGGCCTCGATGCGCTTCGGTTGCTGTAGGGCCATATGGAGAGCGATTTCGCCCCCGGCGCTGAATCCTACGGCCCGGACCTTGTTGATCTTGAGATGGTCCAGCAAAGCGTGGAGGTCGTTGGCTACAACCGAGTATCTGTACGGACCGTCCCGACTCTCCGATCGGCCGTGCCCTGGGAGGTCGGGGATGATCGTCGTATGGTGCGCGCCAAAGGTGTTGAGAAGAGGCTCCCACCATGCGCCCGTCCCGGTGAAACCGTGAATCAATAGTAGCGGGGGCCCGCTGCCTCCGATGCGATAGTGAAGGCGAATTCCGTTCACTTCCGCCGAACCGTTGCGGAATTTGGTACCCTCAACTCCCTGCTGGGCGGGTGAGCGGCCCGCACCGAGCAGGACGGCGGCCGTCAGCGCTAGAGTGATGCCAATTCGCGAGCCTAAAGCCCTATCGGCCTTGCCAATGAGCTTACGAGATCTGTCTCCCATTCGACGATTCTCTCACACAGGCGTCATCCTCGGCGTCAGTCGAAAACTACATCTCGATTGATGCTTCAGAGTCTCCGGAATCCTTCGCTCCCTTTTCGCCAAGCCAGGTGTACATCGTGGGTAGTACGACCAGCGTCAAGAGCCTTGAAGTTACCAGGCCCCCAATCACGACCGTGGCCAGGGGTCGTTGGGCTTCGGCGCCGCCAGAGATCGAAGGTGCCATGGGAACGAAACCGAAAGACGCCACCATAGCTGTCATAGGAACCGGTCGCAGTCGTTCCTCACACCCCCGGCGCACCGCCTCTTCGAGCGCCGCTCTCAGCCTGCGAATCGCAGCGGCCATGAGGACGCCGTTGAGGACTGCGACTCCGAAGAGCGCGATGAATCCGAGCCCGCCGAGAATGAGAAGGGCGTGGGATCTTTCCAGGGGTTCGCCGGGACCTGAAGAACTTGTCGTTGATCTCCAGTTTCAGCTCTGGACAAAACGCCCGACTTCGCCTCGGGCAGCCATTTGTTACCTGTCTATCTGACTCTTTTCTTGCGCAATCCAAACGTTGACGACTTCCTCGAGCACCGCGATCGGCAAAGAGCCGTTGCCAACCACCGTGTCGTGGAAGCCCCGGATGTTGAAAGCTGCTCCGAGCTCGGCTTCGGCTGTCGCCCGCAGCTCGCGGATCTTCAGTTCGCCGATCTTGTAAGAAAGGGCCTGCGCCGGCCAAGTGATGTAACGATCGATCTCGTTGGTTGCTTCGAGGGTGCTGGCTGCCGTATTGGCCAACATATAGTCGATTGCTTGTTGTCGAGACCAGCCGAAAGCATGCATGCCGGTATCAACGACAAGCCGACAAGCGCGCCAAGCTTGTGATCAAACGCTGCCTG
>JAZFTL010000120.1:0-5752 GCA_036446675.1 Thermoanaerobaculia bacterium | reverse complement strand
ACGCCGACTTCGACCGGATCGCCGCGATTACAAGCCAGCCGGTTCAGTGGATTGCTCCAGCGGGTTCTCTGTAACGCCGACGACCTCTTACAGTCGAGCGCCACAGGTCGACGTCAATCTAGGGAATGGCGGTCAGTTCAGGGAACGGGCAGTCGATCCTGGGAACAGGTGAACCTAGGCTGGTCTCGCCGCCACGCAGATAATCCAGATCGACATAGACCATAACTCTGGCCTATAATATAGTCATTGGAGGAGTTCTCCGTTGTCTACCGTTCCGCTATCCCAAGCTAAGACACATCTCGCCAAACTGCTCGCCGAAGTCGAGGAAGTGGGCGAAGTGGTCGTGATCACTCGTTCTGGACGTCCGGCCGGTGTACTGCTATCTGTCAGCGAGTACGAGGGGCTCCTCGAAACCCTGGAAATCCTGGCCGATCAAGAGCTCGCAAGATCGATCGAGAGAGGTTTGACTGAGGCGGCAGCCGGCGAACTTCTAACTCACGAGGAAGTCTGGGATGGCCTGGACACTCCGCTACGCGACTAGCGCGGCAAGCGCCATTCGCAAGCTCGATCCCGCAATCCGCCGCCGCGTCTTGGCAGCCGTCACCAAGCTGGCTCACGAACCCGAGCGTGGCAAGCCTCTGCAACTGACGTTGAGAGGCCTGCGATCGTGGCGCACAGGCGACTACCGAATCGTCTATCGCGTCGTCGAGAACAAAGTGGAGATCCTCGTCGTCGCCATTGGCCATCGCCGCGACGTTTACGAGAAGCTAAGCAAGGGGCTGAGATAGGAGTCTCCTGCTTTCGCTCGTTGAGTCAGGCGAGCCAATGCCCAAGACCTAGACAGAATCAGCCAACAACGTCAACAAATACTCAATAGAACTCCACGAGGCCGATGTCGATCTAGGGAATGGGCGGTCGATTGAAGGAATGGATGGTCGATTTAGGGAATGGGCGGTCGATTGAAGGAACGGATGGTCGATCTAGGGGACCGGTGGTAGACAGACCTGAGGCCTACCGCTTCACACCTCGACTTCAATCACCTTACTGAGGGCATCTCCAGAAATCGGGGTCGGGGGAACATCCGACAAGACAAGCTCATAGGCATCTCGGATATTTTCTTCGAGCTCGTCAAGAGCCTCGCCCTGGCTAAAGACACCAAGCACGTCCTTGAGACGCCCTACGAACCAGCTGTCGTCTTGGCAGTACTCCATCGTGAAAGCGTGCCGTATCGCATTGACCTCCCGGCTCATTCTATCGGATGAGCAAGGATCTCCAGCATGCACCGGCAACAACTGCGTAGATGAAATCTGAAAAACGGGCGAATAATGGTGGAGCCGAAGGGAATCGAACCCTCGACCTCTTGAATGCCATTCAAGCGCTCTCCCAACTGAGCTACGGCCCCACGGGAAGGATGGGAGAGTGTAGCGACGGGTGGGCCGCACTGTCAATCTGGAATTGAGGTCTCAGATCAGGCGGAGCGGTGGTGGGGCTCGCGGAGTCGAAGCTCTTCGCGGGTTGATCTCGTGAAGGTCCCAGGTCGCCCGACGAGTCGGCGCACGATTTCAGCTTTCAGCTCTTCGATTCCGGTACCGTTTAGGGCGGAGATCCAGAAGTCTTCGCCGTTGGCAGGAACGGTCTCCCCCAGACGATCTGATTTGTTGAATACACACACGATGACGTCGGTGGCGATGCCGAGGTCGGTGAGCACTTCTTCGGCAACTTTCTTCTGATCTTCCCACTGGGGGTGACTGCGGTCGATGACATGGAGTACGACGCCGGCCAGGGTAATCTCTTCCAGGGTGCTACGGAAGGAGGCCACGAGATGATGGGGAAGCTTGCGGATGAACCCTACGGTGTCACTGAAGACCGCGACTCGGCCGTTGCCGATCGACCCGCGACGCAGTTTCGAATCGAGGGTGGCGAAGAGTCGATCTTCAACTTTGGTGCCGGCACGGGTCAGGCGATTAAATAAGGTCGACTTGCCGGCGTTGGTATACCCGGCCAGAGCGACCAAGTCTGCATGCCTTCGCCCCTTGCGCTGCACTTGACGGGTGCGCTCGATTTTCTCGAGATCGCGGCGCAGCTGGGCGATGCGCTGCCGCATCATGCGCCGATCGACTTCCAACTGGGTTTCACCCTCTCCGCCGCGCACTCCGATGCCGCCGACTTGGCGCGAAAGATGAGTCCACTTCCGCGTCAGGCGCGGCAGCATGTAGTTGAGCTGCGCCAACTCCACCTGGGTGCGTGCCTCGCGAGTGCGCGCGTTGCGAAAGAAAATCTCGAGAATCAACGCACTCCGGTCAATCACCTCGACTTCCAAGATTTTCTCTAGATTCTTCACCTGACTCGGGGTGAGGTCGTCATCGAAAACGACCAAGTCGGCACCTAGATGATTGGCTGCCGTGCCTATTTCAGTGGCCTTTCCTTTACCAATGAAAGTGCGGGAGTCGGGCCCCCGGCGCGACTGCACGGCTCTGCCCGCAGTTTCAAATCCAGCGCTCGAGGCGAGTTCGGCTAACTCCTCGAGATGTTCGTCGACGAGATAACCGGGCTGTTCTGGGAGGCGCAGGCCAACGAGGAAAGCGATTCGGGACGCGTCTCTCATCTAGAAGTGAAGCGCTAGTCCGGCTAGCCCAGTGGCAAAGATCTTAGCCGCCTCGAGTTGAGTGACGTGCCCGGTAAGCTCAACGAGAACCGTCCACTTTCTGGTGAGTTCGAAATCACCGGTCACTCCCAGGGCGGCTCCGATCGACGTCTCGCTGGTGCTACCGTCCAACTTATAAGCTCCCAGGCCTATAAAGAGTCCCGATTCATAGAGGCCCTCCTGCGTCCGGTATTCGCCACCCAGGAGCAGGTAGTTCAACGCGGAGTTTGAGAGCGGGTTAGAGACCGTGGTGCTACTCATGTCGATCCGGCCAAGTCGCATTCCGAATTGAGTATGAACTTCGCGTTGCACCCCAAAGCCCAGCTGCCAGCTCAAATTCGAGAATCCGGCCGCGTCCTCATCGATCGACCCACCCACTCCTCCCAATAGGCTGGCCGTGAAGCTATGGAGATCGCTTGCCGCGGCCTGACTCGAAGCGATCGCTCCGGCCACTACGATCGCGCCTACAATTCGGACAAACTGCTTCATCTGATCTCTCCTGGAGTGGTCTGCGCAAGCTGCTATTTCTCATCTTCACTCATCCAACGTCCGCAAGTATAGCGCTCTGCAACGCGTCTCAATACCTGGGGCTGCGGAATCCCTGCGAGTTGAGCACGGTCCGCTCACCCATCATTTAGATACGTCACAACAGGAGAGAGTGTCCGGTGCGCCTGGTAGATCAACTTCTTTCACTGCTCTTCCCGGCGCCCTGCCTTGGGTGTCAGGGTGTCGAAATCGGACCGTCTCACCCTCTTGGACTGTGTACGCCCTGTCGGGCCCGCCTGAAGTCGGTCGACAGGTTCGCCTGCAAGCTCTGTCTCATCCCGTTGCCCAAACACCGGTCTGAGGTCGGCCCCATCTGTATTCGCTGCCTCGACGATCCGCCGCCCTTCGATCGACTGTACGCAGGCTGGCTCTACCAACCCCCGTTCGACGGCGTCGTTTGCGGCCTAAAGTTCGGCCGCTTGCCATATCTCGGCAGGCATCTGGCGCGACAACTCTTCGCCCTGCACAGTCAGGAAATCACCGGCTGCCGTTGGGTTGTCCCCGTGCCGCTTCATTGGCGACGGGAGATTTTGCGAGGCTACAATCAAGCTGAGCTCATCGCTCGTCCCTTAGCGAATCTGCTCAACGCAACCTTCGTCAGGGCCCTCCGTAAGACTCGCAAGACAGCACCTCAAGCGAGCCTGCCGCGGGCGGAGCGAAGACACAACGTACATGACGCCTTCCAGACTCGAATGAACCTCAAACAGACAAGCCTGCGCGACGCTAAAATTCTGTTGGTTGATGATATTTCAACTACCGGCGCCACCCTGTCAGCCGCGAGCCAAGCCTTGGTGCGAGCGGGAGCCTCCTCAGTTATCGCGCTCTGTGCAGGTATCACCCCCTTGGGAGGAAGTGACACCCAACCGTTTCCGGAAGCCCTGGACAGTGCCGATTCGAAGTGGAATTTTTGACACCCTGTGACGAATCTCTCTATAATCGTGATACGTATCTAGGCAGAGGCTTATCTAGCGTGCGCCGAATCAACCTGACAGCTTTCGTTCTACTCAGTGTCTTGGGCGCTGTCGGCACCCAGGCGGACGGCTCTCCAGTGGGCGCACTATCAGGCCACGTCTCCAGCACCTCCAAGCCCCTGGCGTCGGCAGCAGTGTACGCCTATCAGATCGCCGATCTGACTATGCGTAAGGGCATGACCGACGCCGCCGGCAACTTTCTGTTCGAGGCGCTACCGGCGGGCATTTACAAGATCATCGCGGCGAAGCCGGGTTTCGCTCCCGCTGTAGTCCTGCTGACTCGCAGAACCGCGCAAGCTCGCCAGTTCATCGCGGTCGACCTGCACCAGAGTTCAGACGGTGAAGATGCTCGCAGCCAAGACTTCTGGGCCACTCGTCAGCAGATTCCTTCCGATGTCTTACGAGATCTCGAAGGAGTTACTTTCGCTTCGAGTCCCGAGCCAATATCGAGTCGTCGACCGGCCATTGAAGGCTTGCACGCGAAGATGAAGGCGGTTGCCGGGACCGAGGAGCACGCCAACCTCGGAGCATCACAGGTTACCGGGGGTGAAGTAGATGTTACCGGCGAGTTCAAGGACATGCGTATCGGGCTGAGTGGAAACTTTCGTGAGCTACAGGGAGCAGCGACTTCTGGAACTGGAGCCAAGCTTTCCACCGGCAATAGCAGGGCGATCTCGCTCGATTTTCAACATAGCCGAGACGGGCGACTCAGGTTGACCTCCCTCGATAATAGGCTCGTTAGCCACCAGGCCGGAGCAGTCGACTCGATCAATCTGGAAAGCCACAAGGTGGCCTGGTCGAGCGCCATAGGCAATCGAAGCCACACCAACATTTCAGCCCAATACACCAGCGAGCGAAATTTCTATCGGCAAGGGCTGATTGACGTCGCTGATCTCCCCTACTCGACTCGCGCCTGGAATATAGAAGGGTCTCTAACAACGGCGCCTTCGAGAAATACAACGTTGCAAACAGGTTTCCGCATTCGAGAACGACAGAGTGGATATGCCGATGGACTCGCGCCGTCCGATTCGAGTCCGACGTTACTTCCCGAAGAGCGCATCGAGTTGTTCGGTCTCGGTGGCTTGCAAATCAATCCAGCGATGCTCGTAGAATATGGACTTTTCTCGGCGATGAAAGACGGCAGTCTATCTTTGGCTCCCCGCGGCGGGCTCGTCGTCAATCTCGGAGAAAACTGGCAAGCATCTACCTCGATGAGTCGGCTTATCCGACAACGGGAGACTCTATTTGTTCAGGACTTTTCACCTGCACTTCTGAGCGACCTCGAATCCTGTGACCAGAACGAGGAGTACTGCTACAAAATCTTGCTGACGCGCTCTTTAGACGACGATAACAGCTTGAGTTTCGGCGCCATCAATCGAAAATTTGCGGAAACATTGCGATTATATTTTCAGGAAGATTTCTTCGATCATTTAGAAAGCCTTTACTTCGTGCCGGGAGACAGACTACCTGAGCTCCAACTCGGCCTAACGAGGAGGATGCGCGAGGGCATTCTCGTCCGATTCGAATCGCATTTGGCACGCGGCGGCGGCGGTGTATTGCGGACTACCGACGATAGCTCCTACGAAAACGA
>JAZFTL010000119.1:0-2937 GCA_036446675.1 Thermoanaerobaculia bacterium | reverse complement strand
CGAAGATCGTAAGGTTCGCGTCTTTGTCCGTGGCGCCTACGAGGGGGAGGAGTGGAAGGATACCAAGGAGGAGATCGCCGGCCTCATGGATGCCTTCGCTCTGCCGTCGGGCTACTCTTGGTCCTGGAACGACCGCATCATCGAGCAAGAAGATCGGAACGCCCAGATGGGGGTCAACTTCCTCCTGGCACTGATTCTGGTCTATCTGGTCATGGCGTCGCTGTTCGAATCGTTGGCGCAGCCCTTCGCGATTTTGCTTTCCATCTTTTTTGCCGTGCCCGGCGTGACCTGGATGCTGGCGCTGACGGGGACTAGCTTTAATCTCATGGCGCAGATCGGTTGTCTCATTCTCATGGGAATCGTCGTCAATAACGGGATCATCTTGCTCGACTATGTCAACCAATTACGCATCTCCGGACTGGGTCGTGATGAGGCGATCATTCAGGCTGGCCGCGAGCGGCTCCGCCCGATTTTGATGACTGCGGCAACCACGGTGATCGGACTCCTCCCGCTCGCTATTCGAGGACCGGCAGCCGGCGGGATCTTCTACTACCCGCTGGCTCGAACCGTGATGGGAGGGCTCATCTCTGCCTCAGTGGTTACACTATTGGTGCTTCCTCGGATGAGCACCTGGGTCGAGTTCTTAGGCAATTGGATGCGAGGTCTATGGAGAAGTTCGGGGCGTTTGCCGCAACGCCAACAGAAGCACGTAGAGACCACGGTTTCAAGAGAGATGGTCACGGATGCGTAGAGGCTGGGCACGATGGCTTCTATACAGTGATGCTTTGATGCAGTAACATCTGATGCATGAGAACGACTCTGGATCTGGATCAAGATGTCCTGGCAGCTGCAAAAGAAATTGCGAGTTCGGATAAGACGACAGCTGGAAAAGTAGTCTCAGATCTGGTGCGACGCGCCTTGTGCGCAGGACCGGCCGCTTCGAAGGTGCGCAATGGATTCGAGCTGCTAGCCGGGGGCGGCGTTCCGGTCACCTCTCAGCAGATAGAAGGCTTGCTGGAAGATGATTATTGACGATGCGAGCACTGTTCGACGTCAATGTTTTGATCGCCCTGTTCGATCCCGCCCACGTTCACCACGACCGAGCTCATGACTGGTTGGAAGAACATCAGGGGCTGGGATGGGCAACCTGCCCCATCACTCAGATCGGCTGTATCCGCATCCTGTCGCAAGCCAAATATCCTAACGCAATTCCGGTGGCGGAGGCGATGCGCCGGCTGAAACGTGCGGTCTCAGCGCCTCAGCATGCCTTTTGGGCTGATGAGGTGTCTGTTCTTGACCCGAAGTACTTTCGTGAGGACCGGATTTTGAGTTCACGCACGGTAACAGACCTCTATCTACTGGCTCTCGCCGTTCGCAACGACGGTCGCCTGATTACCTTCGACCAAGGGATCGCGTTCAAATCGATTGCACAGGCCAAGGCGAAACATCTCGTAGTGTTATGAACGGGCGTCTCATTGCGAGTGAGGCCGCGCCGGATATACTTACCCATCTATGAGTCCGTCCAGCAGAAGCGGCGGGGCATCCGGAAGCTCTGTGCCTGATGATTTCCTGCGCGAGGTCCATGGATTTCTTGCCCTCGAAGCCCCGTTTTTGATCCGGGGCCTGCCGCAGGTTGCCACCGAAGACGAGTTAGAAGAGGTTCTGCTGGAGCGTCTGGGCCGCCGTTTCCAGCTCGGCGGCAAGTTTGCCAAGGAGTCTCTCTACCCAAACGTGCAGCACAGCGATGCGGCAGGTTGGAATCGCGAAGCAATCGAGGAGCAGCTGCGAGGCTTTTTCGAGCGCCGTAGGATCAAGCTCTCCATTACCAACGAGGAGCGGCTCGAACTACTGCGCCGCATGCTGCTGACCCGGGCGGTCGATGAGCATCTCAAATCCGCTTTCGATCGAAAGTCGATCAAATGGAAAGACTATCCCTCTCCGCAAAAGGGCTTCCGATCGACCGGGCAGGAGGCCATTGTCGGAGCCTGCCTACGCCTGAGAAAGCCACCCGAGCACGCCCCAGGGCCTGACTACGACGGGGATGTCATCGCCCCATTGATTCGCGACCTTGGGGCGGTGCTGATGTTTAAGCCCGATCCCCTCCATCCGATTCTGGTGCAGTACGGTAAGGCGGGAACTCCAGTGGGTGGTCGAGATCTTCATGTCGGTGACCTCGAGTCAGGAGTGCTGCCGCCGGCTGCACCGTTAGCGATCGCCACCCAGACTCTTCTCGGCATTGCCCAGGCGATGAAGGTTGGTGGCAAGGGGCGGGTCTGCGTCTCTTTTATCGGAGATGGTGGCTCCAGTTTAGGTGAATGGCACGAAGCGGTGAATTTCGCGGCGGTCCGAGACCTACCTCTCGTCTTTATTGTCGAGAACAACCTCTGGGCGCTGGGTACCCATGTGAGCGAGCAGACCCGGGCAAAGCGGTTTTCGGCTCGAGCCGCCGGCTACGGTATTCCGGGAGTGACTCTGTTTGGTAACGACCCCGAAGAGGTAGCGGCGGGGGTGACCTGGGCTGCAGACAGGGCTCGAGAAGGGAAGGGGCCGGCACTCATTGAGCTGGTGACCTATCGCCGCCCTGGGCACGCCCATCACGACGATGTGCGCTTTCACGGTAATCCGGAAGCAGGGGTGCAGGGATACGAGAACGAGGCGGAGCGCCGAGCCTGGGAAGAGGTCGATCCGGTCGATCTCTACGAGAAGCACTTGCGAGAGCGGGGAATGCTCACCCCAAAGCGCATCGATCTGTTGCATCAAGTTGCCCGGCGTGAGGTCGAGGAGGCGGTAAGAAATGCAGAAATGGCGCCCTGGCCAGAGTCCGATGACTACAAGAATAGGGTTTTCGCGCCAGAGCGCCCGCTGGCCGGTGCCGATCATGATGATTCCTCCGATCCAGGCTCGAAGACGGAATCCGGCGCCGACTCCGTTCCCAGG
>JAZFTL010000118.1:0-2303 GCA_036446675.1 Thermoanaerobaculia bacterium | reverse complement strand
GCCAGTGGGCAAGCAGCGTTCTGGCTCGGTAAGAGTCAACCGCAACTGCAGCTTCGCACTGACTCGGGGTGGCCCCTGATTTCACCTGTTGCCAGAGGGATCTTATCAGCCCTCCGTCTTCCTCTCCGGGAGCAGGAGTCGGACGCATCCCAGTAGGCTTCAACGGCACATCTTCGGGGAGCACAGCCCGTAACATCTCCACCTCATCGTAACGGCGCATACCTTCCATGAGTACTCCAATCATCGACCAAGGTCCTCCCTCGCTGGGTGAATCGGGTGTGTCGGTCTTCGAAAATTCGAAGGTGCCTGGGAATGGATCCTCGAGAATTTGGTAGAAGGCCTCAGCCCCGCGCAGCTGGGCGAGGCTACAGGCTGTCAAGCTGCCACTTTCAACATACAGTTGAGCGACCTGCTCCCGGTTCTTGTCAAAGAGCACAAGCCTCCCACTCAGGGTGTTATCTGAAATATTCTGCAGCAAATTTGGAACACCGAACAAATCCAGGTCGCCGGAAAACGCAACCGTAGTAGTCTCTGCTTCCACTTCCGGGGCGGGGGTTTTGGCCAGGGCATCCCGAGCCACGTCGGCGAATTTTTGCCCTTCGTATCCTGCTGCAATTTCTCCGAGAAGATCTTGCGCGGCGGGTGAGCTGGTTCCTGAAAGGGCCTCAACCAAATGTAAGACCGTGTCATCGCCCTTCTTGAACATGCGCCCCAAGAACTTGGAAGGCAACTCCTTGCGCAGGCGATGGACAAGCTCCTCGACCAGCTCTTGCTCGTCGGCCAGGTCATGGGCTGCAAATGCGGCGAGCCGGGCACTCGCATCGCTCTTATACACCGCCTGTTTCAGACAACTCTCCACGACTGCTCTCCTGGAGCGCGTTGTTCCGATAGCGATGAGATCCTTGGCGACCAGGTCCATGAGCCGGCGAATATCCTCCTGCGGCATCGGGGACTCTGCGACGTTCTCCAGGTGCCCTTCAAGTTCGTAAAGTCGCTTCATAAGAACATATTCAACCTCTTCGAGGCGGAGGGTACCCAGATATTCGAGCGCCTCTTTAACCAACTTAGGAGGATGGTCAAGCTCCGACAACTCGACCAGAATTTCCAGTTGATCTGCGGACAACTCACCGGGAATATGACGCAACAAGTGGATGAGATTCCTCAAGATATGCCAACGATGATCTAGATCTCCAGCCCCTGAATAGGCGACCAAGCGCTCCAGGCAAGCCGGACGGGCCGCTTCGCCATGCACCTGGACAAGCGAGATATAAAGTCGTCGCCGCAGGCGGTCAGAATCGTCCTCCAGCAGCGCGAGCAATCCGGCAGGGCGAAATGCCGGAAAGAAGTTCAGCACCTTGCGGAGAAGACCATGCCTATCGGTCCGGCCAACCAGCTCCCGCAGTCGATCTGTATCAACCGCTTTGTGAGCCTCCTCCAGTATCTGTCGAGTTCGAATAGGATCGTATTTCTTCTCATCCACTAAGCGATCGATCAACTCGAAAATTGTTATCGCGCGCGGTATGGATCCTTGATTAAAGTGTTCAATGCCGACTTCCATCATCTCCCGAATGCGCTTCAGGAAGGCGGGTCCACTATTCTCGAGAGATACCATTTTGCTCATCGCCACCGCCGGACTCGAGGGTGGCTGAATCGCTCCACTATCGCTCTCCAGAAGCCAGTTGGGAATTTTCTCTGAGAGTGTGCTGATCACTTTGTCCGGTGTCGCATTTTCGACTCCCAGACTCCGGAGCTGCTCTAGGTGTCGATCAATCTCACCCGCATCCTGGGCATTCTCGGTCGCCAGGGTCATTAACTGAGGCAGAAACTCGATTGGCGACTCGGCTCCCGCGACGCCATCGCCCGCATTTTTGAATCGAGACAAGAGCACCGAGAAGCGATGCAAACTCTGCGCGAGCTCACCGGAGCCTGCGGTGCCCCCCCCGATACTTGCGGCGCCGCTTTGGATCTCGCTTTCGCGTTTATTGGGACGACGGAGAACCGATATCCCTGAAGATGTCGGCCCCAGCGACTGACCCAATCGAGGCAGAATCGTTGCCAAGTGTTGGCGCTCAGATTCCGGACAGGACTCGATCAGAAGTGTGCCCGCCTCCCGCAGTTTTTCTGCCAGACCCTCACTCGACACTAGTTGCAGATCTGCCATGTCGTTCAGTTTTTTCAGGGCATGAAAGAAGAGCTCGGCCAACCTCCAGTCCGGTTGAAGCTGGATTTCTGCGATCGCCCATTGGTGCACCCCAGTAGCGATCAGCTCCGGATTACCACCGAGCAATGTCTCTATGGAGTCG
>JAZFTL010000117.1:0-3105 GCA_036446675.1 Thermoanaerobaculia bacterium | reverse complement strand
GTGGCGGCAGTTGGAGACTCAGCCAGAAGAGATTTCTGCATCATGGCGTCGAGGCGCCCGATCTGAGTTGGATTCTTCCGTTGAGGTTGAAGTATTACGATGGAGAGCAAGTGAGGACGATTTCTGTTCTCTTGGATCAGCAGTCGATGCAAGTCGACTTGGGCGAGAACGTGGTTTGGGTACTGCCGAATGAGCAGGCGCGAGGGTACTACCGATGGAACGTGTCTGCGCAGGCAATGCATCTAATCGCCGCCACTGCAACCGAGTTCCTGACTGCTCGCGAGCGAGCCGCATTTTTGGGGAACGCGGCGGCGCTTCTCGATAATGGAACGATCTCCGGGGCCGAGTATTTGCGGCTGCTCGCCTCGTTCGCCGATGATCCGGAGGCTGAGGTGGTTTCGAGCCTCATTTCGGGAATCGCCCGGATCAAAATGGCGCTCATTACCAAAGACCAAAGAGAGCCGTTCGCAGCCTACATGAGAAAGACTCTCGGCCCGGCGTTGCTGCGGTTCGGACTCGAGAAACGCGACGGTGAGGCCGATGCTGTAGGGCTGTTTCGGCCGCGGTTGATGAGTTATCTTGGAGACGAAGGTCGAGTTCCAGAGGTGCGCCAGGCCGCTCGAAGGCTTACCGACGCGTATCTGGCTGATTCCTCTTCGGTCGATCCTTCGCTGGCCAGTGTCGGGCTGCAGTTGGCGGCTCTTGACGGCGGGGAGGAACTCTTTGAGATTTACCGAGAGCGCTTCGAGAAGACTCAGGTTCCAATCGAACGAAGTCGTCTCTTGGCAGCGCTGGCTTCATTCTCTGCTGCGCCGCTCCAAGACCGAGCTTTGGCCTATGTCCTCGAGGGACCTCTGCGGCCGAATGAGCTGTTTACGATCCCTCAAACCTTGGCCGACTCGCCCGAAGAGCGAGATCGAGTGTTCGACTGGCTAACGGAGAACTACGCAGAGATTACTGGAAGAATCCCGCCGGTCTACAAGTCATTCATGCCTTTTTTGGGTGGAGGCTGCTCCGAGGCTCGACTCGAGGCGGCTCGAATCTTCTTTGCAAAGCCCGAAAACCAAGCCCAAGGGATTGCGGAGACCTTGGAACGGGTAACCGATCAGGTGAACGACTGTGTGAATCTTCGTCGGCGAGAGGGAGCTTCGGTGGCGGAGTTCTTCGCTGAGTAAGAACGGCTTGGAGTCTGCGCGGCAGAAATACTTTCTACCGCGCAGACTCCTAACGAAGCTTCGCCTCAAACCGACGAGAAGTAGACAGCGATACTCTCAGGTGGAGCATCGAATCCTTGGACTGGACGGCATTCCCTTCATCCTTTGTCATCCCGACCGAAGGCGCTGTAAGCGCTGTAGCGGAGGGATCTGGGTGGGGGGAATTATAACTAAGAACGCGACGGTTAGTATGCCACCCATCCCCCAGATTCCTCGCTCTCGCTCGGAATGACAAGGGTGGACTGCTCTCGGAACTCAAAAACTTGACTCAAACGTTAAGATGTCAAGCGATAGGAGATACCTAGAGAACATTTCTGCTCTGGGGGGAGTAGAATGCCTTAGAGACCGGGCATGATCTGAGAAGAACTCCGTCCCGCGATCTCCTGCGGCGATGCGAAACACCAGAGCAAAGTGGTGCCTCAATATCCTCCTGCTTGCCGGCTTGGGGGCGGCGCAACTCGCAGGCGCGGTGCTCACTTCGATTTCGAGAAGTGAGGAGCTTCGAGAGACCCTCCGTGAGCGTGGCCTCGACCCGGAGTCGTTGGTCTATCCCGATGAGCTCACCGATGAGATGCGGGCCTGGGTCAGGCAGGTCGTGCCGCCGGCGCTAGAGCCTGCGGCCCAAGTGCGGAGGCTGCTACAGGCCTTGGAGGACCCGAACAAATTAGGTCTTCGTTACGAAATCGGCTACACCGGTACGGCACGAGAGGTCTTCGAGAGCCGCAAGTTCAATTGCCTTTCCTTTACGCATGCGTTCGTGGCGATGGCTCGGGAGATCGGGGCGGTCGTCTACTATCTGCAAGTGCCCAACATTGAGCGCTACAGTAAGGAAGGTGACTTGATCTTCGTCAACCGGCATATGACCGCTGGGTTTGATGTTGGTGCCGAGCGCATGATCCTGGAATTCAACACTGGCGCCACGGCGAACTACCGTTCCGCCTTCCGGGTGAGCGATATTCAGGCGTTGGCCATGTTTTATTCGAATCGTGGCGCGGAATTCCTGGCTCTAGGGCGGGGCGAAGAGGCCATCGAGTGGATGGATTTGGCGATTGCCATCGACCCGCAAATGACCGACGCCTGGGTGAATTTGGGAGTGGCACGGCGGCGGACAGGAGATATGTCCGGTGCCGAAGAGGCATACAAGAAGGCCATGGATCTTGATCCGAAGGCGCTGCCGGCCTATCATAATCTCGCTTCGCTGCTGCGAGTTCGAGGCGATACGGAGGCCGCCAGGAAGATGATTCGGATGTTGGATCAGCCCGGTAACCGCGACCCATTTATGTATCTCGCATTGGGCGATATGAGCCTTCGTGAGGGGCATTTGGATGACGCCGGAAGATATTTCCGACGGGCTTATCGCCTGCAGCGAGGGCACGCCGAGACGCGCGCTGGAATGGGGCTGTTGGCGTTCAAAACTGGAGACTTGAAGGCAGCGGAAAACTGGCTGGGAAGAGCGCGCAAGGTCGAACCGGAGAATCCTCGGGTTCTCCAGCTAGCTAGGTATCTCCTGTCGCCTAACATCTTAACGTTTGAGTCAAGTTTTTGAGTTCCAAGAGCAGTCCGCCCTTGTCATTCCGAGCGAGAGCGAGGAATCTGGGGGATGGGTGGCATACTAACCGTCGCGTTCTTAGTGATAAGTCCCCCCACCCAGATCCCTCCGCTGCGGCGCTTACAGCGCCTGCGGTCGGGATGACAAGGGTGAAAGCGAGCGGTGACTTCTGGCGCCTTCTGCGGTCGGGATGACAAAGGATGAAGGGAAATGCCGTCCAGTCCAAGAATTCGATGCTCCACCTGAGAGTGTCACTGTCTCCTTCTCGTCGGTTTGAGGCGAAGCTTCGCTAGTGTACTGCGTCGCAGCTCACCCCCAAAGCCGGGGCTCGACCGGTTGGTG
>JAZFTL010000116.1:0-3058 GCA_036446675.1 Thermoanaerobaculia bacterium | reverse complement strand
CGAACACTGCGAGCGGATCTCACTGGCCGCCCTGACCCCGGCCCAGGCCGAAGAGCTCATCCGCAAGAGCCTGGGAGTCGCTGAGGTGAGTGGAGGATTCTCCGAGCGGCTCCACCGCGAGACCGGCGGCATTCCTCTCTTTGTCGTCGAGACACTCCGAGCTCTCTTCGAGCGAGACTCGCTTGGCGAAGCTGAAGAATCTTCTGAAGATGTCCCGCTGATCGGCGATCAACTCCCAGTCACCCCAACCGTTCACTCGCTCATCCGACACCGCCTTGAAGCTCTTGGGAATAGCTCGCGCCGTACGCTCGAATTGGTGGCAGCCCACGACGGTTTGCTCCTCCTCACAGAAGTCGTGGACGCCTCCGAACTCACCGACGCGGCGGCGCTGGAGGCCATCGACGACCTTGAACGAAGACGCTTCATCGGGGGCGATGAAACCGGCTTCTCTCTTGAGCATGAACTCGTCCGACGAGTCGTCTACGACGATCTGCAAACGTCGAGACGTCTAGATCTCCATCGCCGAATCGCCCAGGCAGTCGAAACCCATCGGCCTGAAGAAGTTGAGATCCTTGCCCATCACTTCGTCACGGCACGAATCCCGGATCGTGCAGCAGTCTTCCTTGAGAAATCAGCTGAAAAGGCCATGTCGGTCCATGCGTATGACACTGCTGCTCAGCACCTAGAGCACGCCTCCAAGGCACTGGACGAGATCGATGCTTCCGCCAGTCGTCGCTATGCAGTGGCTGCACTCCATGAGGAGGTTCTCGACGTCCTCGGCCGGAGAGGCGATCAAGAACTCGCGCTGAGACGACTGAACAGGTTCGCCAGTAAGAGCGAACGAGGTGAAGTCATCCGCCGGCGAGCGTGGTGGCTCGCCCATCAGGACCGATTTGAGGAAGCGGAAGCCGAAGCGCGGCAGGCTCTCGATGCAGCTCGCAAGTCGGAGGAGTCTGGACAGATAGTGTCCGCTCTTACCGCCCTCGGCATGATCGCCTGTTATGGCGGCCGCGCTGCAGATGGTGTGCTGCACCTTGAAGAAGCTGCCGAATACCGAGACACCGACATCCAGCAGGAGGCGAACGCTCGAAATGCGCTCGGTCAGAACCTTATTGACCTTCAGCGGTTCGGCGAAGCGGAGTCACAACTCCTCGCCGCACTCAATCTGTATAGCGATATCGGAGACGCCCGAGGTCAAGCCGAAGCTCTAGGCACACTCGGCACGCTCCGAATGGAACGCGGCGAGCCGGAGAGCGCCGAGACGGACCTTGTTCGCGCCTTGGAAATCTCACACAGCGTTGGCTACCGACATGGCGGAGCTGTCTACCGAATGAACTTGGCGATTCTCCAGATCATCACCAACCGCCTCGACGCCGCTCTCCAGTCGTTTGAAGAAGCCGAGGAATCCTATGCAGCACTCGGAAACAGCCGCGGCAAGGCTCTCGTCCTCTCTAATGCCGCTTGGCTATGGCACGGATTGATTGGCGACGACGACAAGGCTCAGGAGCAAACCGCTGAGGCTCTCTCCATCTACGAGGGAATCGGCGACCAGCGCGGTATTGCTCAGTGCTTGGGGTTGTTAGGCAGCCTCGCCGGTCGAGCCGGGGATCTAAAGACTGGGCAAGCACACTTCCGGGAGGCGCTGGCACTCACGCGAGAGTCTGAGGACTCGTGGCTTACGGCTCAAACCCTCCGAGAGATGGCTGCCATCGAATTAGAGAACGACGCGATCGATGAAGGGGTCGAACACATTCTCGAGGCAGAGGCTATCTGTCGGAAGTTCGGGATGAACGATCTCCTCGTCGGTGTCCGCGCTCTTGCAGGTCGACTCACCCTCAGAGCAGGGAAGCCGGACGAAGCCCTTGATTGGGCGACCAAAGCCATGCGACAGATTCGACCAGGGGTTGAATTAGCCCACCTCGTACCGCTTGCTCTGAGCGAAGTCCATGGTGCTCTCGGCCACGATGAGGAGGCCGCTCATCACATCACCCTCGCACACGAACAACTCACATTGATGCTCGGCGCACTTGAAGAAGGGCTTCAGGAACGATCGTGGAGCCACATTCCCAACCACCGGGCCATTTACACTCGCTGGTCCGCCCTACAACCCAGAAGAGAGATCTTCAGACTCCCCTCGACGAGCGCCCCACTTGGCCGGGCGCCGCGAGATGACGAGTACCTCGACGTGTCCTGGGCCGTCCATCAACCCGCTGACGAGCGAATCGTCGATCGGGTAGAGCGGCGACGAAGCCAGATCGTCAGGCTCGTGGACGAGGCCAATGAGGCGGGAGCGAGTCCAACAATCGTTCATCTAGCCCAGGCATTGGGTTCGAGCGAAGCAACGATTCGTCGAGATCTGGCCGCACTTCGCTCCGAGGGAAAACCGATCCTCACTCGCGGTAGTCGATAGACCACTCTCCGCGCGTGAGCGCTCAGTTTCTTGCACCCCTTTAGATAACGCCGAGATAGGCCGATCTCATTCTCCAGACATCACGACTACGTGAGGGAGAGACAAATGCGGAAGCGGCTTACCGTCCTGGCGCTCACAATCGCCACATTCCTTGCCCTTTGGGCACAGCCGGCGCTCGCCATCTGGCGTCCAGGCCACAGCTAAAGAGAATTCCGCCCCCCGGGTTCGCCCGGGGAGACGGCTAGCTCCCGGCGGAAGAGGTTCGCCTCGACCGTCGAGAAACACAACATAGACCGGTTGACGTACGCCCAGGGGCTTGCCGGTCACCCCTACCGAGTTGATCCCCGGATGGCCGGGGATCACTCATTTCTCGGGTCCCCATCCGCCCCCACCGGGTGTCAGCACTCGCAGACGATCACCGCCCGTCACCTCAAACGTGGCCTTGCCGGGCACCCGCTCCGCGACACCACCTGCACGTCTCAACCAGTCCTCCCCACAGGCACCCGACTCGCCACCGGCCAACCCCCACGGTCTGATGCGACGCCGCTCCCCCATCAAAGACACGGTGGCCGGTTCCAGAAATTCGATCTCACGAATGATTCCTTCGCCGCCGCGATGCATGCCCCGGCCTCCGCTGGCAGAACGCAA
>JAZFTL010000115.1:0-8231 GCA_036446675.1 Thermoanaerobaculia bacterium | reverse complement strand
GGTCGCGAGTCCTCGAGTATCTAAACGAAGTCCAGGGCAGCCTGCCGGACGGGGTGTCGCCGAGCCTGGGGCCGGATGCCACCGGAGTGGGTTGGGTGTTCGAGTACGCGCTCGTCGATGAGACCGGAAACTTGGATCTGCAGCAGCTGCGGAGTCTCCAGGACTGGAATGTGCGCTACGCCTTGGAGAGTGTCCCGGGCGTCGCCGAGGTGGCATCGGTGGGTGGTTTCGTCAAGCAGTACCAGGTCACTGTCGACCCCAATAAGCTGCTCGCCTACGACATTCCCCTACGCGACGTGCTCCAAGCCGTTCGTGATTCCAACTATGAGACCGGGGGTCGGATTCTCGAGATCTCCGGGCATGAACAGATGATTCGGGCCCGCGGCTACGTGCAGAATGTCGAAGACCTGAGGAGTGCGCCGCTGCGGGTGAGAGCGGGGGGTGTGCCGGTCTATCTGGAAGACGTGGCGGAAGTGACCTTGGGCCCGGAGATGCGCCGCGGCATTGCCGAGCTCGACGGTAAGGGAGAGGTAGTGGGCGGCATCGTGATCATGCGCTACGGCGAAAACGCTCTGCGGGTGATCGAGGCGGTCAAAGAGAGGCTCCGACACGTGGAGCAGAGCCTGCCCGAGGGGGTCGAGATCGTCGTGACCTACGATCGCTCGGAGTTGATCGAAGCCGCCATCGACACTCTCGAGCGCACCCTCATCGAGGAGATGGTCGTCGTCAGCGTCGTGATCTTCCTCTTTCTCTTGCATGTGCGCAGCGCGCTGGTTCTGATCGTGACCCTGCCGCTCGCCGTCCTGTTGTCGTTCATCCCGATGTTCTACCAGGGCTTGACGGTCAACATTATGTCGCTCGGGGGTATTGCAGTGGCCATCGGTGCGATGGTCGATGCCTCGGTCATCATCATCGAAAACATTCACAAGAAGCTCGAGAGATGGGAAGCGGGCGGCCGCCGGGGAAAACGGGCCGAGGTGGTGATCGGGGCCATGCAGGAAGTTGGGCCCACCATCTTCTTCTCACTATTGGTGATCATGGTTTCGTTTCTGCCCGTGTTCACGCTCGAAGCCACCGAAGGTCGCCTCTTCAAGCCTCTGGCTTTCACCAAGACCTACTCGATGGGCTTCGCCGCCATCCTTTCGGTCACCCTGACCCCGGTGCTGGCGGCGCTGTTTGTCCGAGGAAAGATACGCAGTGAAGAAAGAAACCCGCTCAACCGCTGGCTCATCGCCGCCTACTCTCCCCTGGTGCGACTGGTGGTGCGCTTTCGCAAAAGCGTCATCCTGGTCGCCCTGGCGCTCATGGCGACGACGGTACCCGCCTTCCTCGCACTCCAGAGCGAATTCATGCCGCCGCTCAACGAAGGGGTGATCCTCTACATGCCCACCGCGCCGCCGGGAATGTCGATCACCGAGGCCAGCCGGATCTTGCAATCGATGGACCGTCAGTTGGCGCAGTTTCCGGAAGTCGAGAGAGTCTTCGGAAAGATGGGTCGGGCGCGGACCGCCACGGATCCGGCGCCCATCGGCATGGTGGAATCGGTCGTCGTGCTGAAGCCCCGCGAGGAGTGGCGAGAGGGACTCAGCTGGGAAGATCTGATCGCCGAGATGGATCGTGAGTTGCAGTACCCCGGGATGCCCAACATCTGGTGGATGCCGATCCAGACGCGTACCGAAATGCTGGCCACCGGAATCCGCAGCCAGCTGGGGATCAAGGTTTTCGGCGACGATCTCGATGAGATCGAGGCGACCGCTGTCGAGATCGAGCGCGCCGTCGCCACCGTACCCGGGACCCGCAGCGCCTTCGCCGAGCGTTCGACGGGTGGATTCTTTCTCGATATCGAAGTCGATCGCAGAAAGGCGGCGCGCTATGGCCTGAGCGTTCGAGACGTCAACGAAACCGTCATGGTGGCGCTCGGTGGGGTCAATGTCTCCCAAACCGTCGAAGGCCGGGAGCGCTATTCGATCAACGTGCGCTACGGGCGCGAGTTTCGTGACAACCGCGAGGCAGTGCAGCGCCTCCTGGTGCCGACGCCGACGGGCGCCCAGATACCTTTGTCGCAGGTCGCCGACATCGAGTTCTCCACCGGCCCTCCGATGATTCGGAGCGAAGACGGCAGACTCGTGGGGTTCGTATTTGTCGACATCGCCGGCCGGGCGATCGCCGACTACGTTGAGGCAGCCAAGGCGGCGGTCGCCGCGAGCGTCGAGCTGCCGTCAGGCATTCGATTGGAGTGGGCCGGGCAGTTCAAGCACCTGGAGAGGGCGAAGGCGCGACTCAAGGTGGTGGTGCCGCTCACCCTGATGATCGTCTTCTTCCTGCTGTATGTGCATACCCGGTCGGCTCTCGAGACAGGAATCGTCCTGCTGGCCGTTCCCTTTTCCCTCATCGGAGCGATCTGGCTGCTGTACCTGCTCGAGTACAACATGTCGATCGCCGTCTGGGTCGGGTTGATCGCCCTGGCCGGTCTCGATGCGGAGACCGGCCTGGTCATGCTGCTCTATCTGAAGCTCGCCTACGAGCGCCGACGGCGCGAAGGGCAGCTGCAGTCGGCAGCCGATCTGCGCGAAGCGATCGTCGAAGGAGCGGCGCAACGGATCCGGCCGAAGCTGATGGCGGTGCTCACCACCATGATCGGGTTGGTGCCGATTATGTGGAGCAGCGGAACAGGGGCCGACGTGATGCGGCGCATCGCCGCTCCGATGGTGGGCGGCCTGGTCAGCTCCTTTCTCCTCCAACTGACCATCTACCCGGCAATCTTCGCCATCTGGAAGGGGAGGAGATCGGGTTAGCCGTATCGAGACCTATCAGTAGCGCTCTGTCGCCGCGGAATCCGAGCGGTATGCAGTCACGCCTGCAGAAATACTCTAGCGCGCAGATGCGGCGGGGCAATGACAGATTGCTGAGTAGGCTCGCGGCCGCCGATTCGATCCTGCTTCCGACGATCGTTCTGGGAGAACTCGACGCCTCTATTCTTGCCGTTTGATTCGAGCGGGTGCTCCAGCCTCGCAGTCTCCCCGATTCATTCCGCGCAGCTCCCTTTGTCACTCCGAGCGTGAGCGGCGCAGGTGGCACTTGACCCTTTGTCATCTCGACTGGAGGTGCCGTTAGGCACCGGAGCGGAGAGATCTGGGGGGGGGACCTGCACCAAAGCTCGCAACGGTTGTTTTGCCACCCAACCCCCAGATTCCTCCCTCTCGGTCGGAATGACAATCGGTTAAGTGGCGGCTACGCCGCCTTGGAGGCAAAGAGGGGAGTTGTGCGGTCAGCTGCTCGAGCCGATCCGGAAGAAGGCTTGACTCCGTAGTATGGTACGGAGTTTATACTCTGGTTCGGAGGCTTGAGAACGACATGGAGACACTGAAAATTGGGCAGCTGGCGCAGCGCGGTGGGGTCGGGGTAGAGACGGTGCGTTTCTACGAGCGCCGGGGGCTGCTCGATGAGCCACCCCGCCGGGACTCCGGCTATCGTCAGTACCCGGTGGATGCGGTGCCTCGACTCCGCTTCATCCGGCGAGCCAAGGAACTCGGGTTTTCGCTGAGCGAGATCAAGGAGCTGCTCGATCTAAGGGTGGATGAGCGCAGCAGCGCCGCGGATGTCAGAGCGCGCGCCGCGGCCAAGATCGATGAGATCGCTATCAAGATCGCCGACCTCCAGCGGATCACCCGGGCTCTTACCGAACTGACCGACTGTTGCAGTGGGCGTGGACCTATCGGCGAATGTCCGATCCTCGACGCCATGGAAATGAACCAGGAAGCCTCAAAAGGCCAAGCAAGTACAACCGGGAGATCATTGCAATGATGGTTCGAATTTCTCAGAAGACCGCCGCCTTACTTGTACTCTTCATTTTTGTTTCTGTTGTCCCGACATCGGCACAGGTCGAGAGCGCGACCGTGGTCGTCGAGGGTATGGCCTGTCCTTTCTGCGCCTTCGGCGTCGAGAAGCGACTCAAGAAAGTTGCCGGAGTGGGTACGATCGAGGTCAACATGGCCCAGAGTTCGGCTGCTTTGACGGCCTCCGCAGGGGACTCGATCGATGTTGCGGGTATTCCGGCGGCAATTCGGAAGGCCGGTTTCACCCCCGGCACAATCGAAGCTACCGCCGTCGGAACGATCAGCCTCGAGGACAGCGAACGCCCGCTCCTCATGGTTGATGGGACCGATCAAGAGCTGCTTCTCGTCAACCTCTCCGCCGAGATCTGGCAGCAGGCCGCAGGGCTCGGCGCGGCCGGTAAGAGGGTGCGAGTGCGTGGTCCGCTCCATCTGCATCCCGATGAGCCGGCCGGGCTCGAAGTCGTGCGGTTGGAGGCCGTCGACTGATGATCGACCAGGGCAGCCACAACTCCCACAGGGTCGGGAAGGAGTCTGGCGCAAAGGTCGGCGTGGGGAGGATTATCGCAGTAGTCATGCTCTCTTGCTGTATCTTTCTGACTTTGACCGGGCCGGCCTTCGCCGCATCGATCACCTTTAGTACGGCTCTCCCGGTGACGAAGGGCCAGGGGATTGTGCGGGTCCAGTGGAAGGTTCTCGAGTTCGGCGAAGACAGCAGTTCCCTGGAGCGTGATCTAACGGTTCGGGTCGTGCCGGTCGTCGGCGTCTGGGGGCTGACCCGGAGACTGGCCCTCTTTGGGATCGCTCCCCTCTTCGATAAGAACCTAGGCCTGACCACTCCGCTCGGCCGGCGCACCCGGAGTGTATCGGGTTTGGGCGATGTCACCCTGCTGGCGCGCTACACCGCCTACCAGCGCGACGCGCCGGGGAAGACTCTGCGTATCGCCCCCTTTCTCGGCGTCGATGTGCCGACTGGCGAGGACAACGCCAGTGACGCCCTAGGTCGCCTACCACAACCGTTGCAGCTCGGCTCCGGCGCCTGGGACTACAACCTCGGAACCATTGTGACGCGGCAGACGCTCGATTGGCAGATCGACGCGTCTCTCTCTTATAAATTCAACACCGTGGCCAACGACTTCGAGTTCGGGGACGAAGCCCGTTTTGATTTCTCGTACCAGAAGAGACTCCGGCCTCGAGAGATCGGTAGGGGCGTTCCAGCGTTTCTCTACGGCGTCCTCGAGAGCAACCTCATCTGGCAGGACCGCCACGAGATCGGTGGGAGCACCGATCCCGACTCTGGTGGCGTGATCTGGTACCTGGCGCCCGGTATCCAGCACGTGAGACGCCGTGTCGTCTTGGAAGGGGCGGTGCAGATCCCCCTGTTGCAGAACCTGCACGGAGCTGCCCTCGAGACCGACTTCATCGCCACCCTCAGCCTGCGGGCCAACTTTTAGCGCGATGTCCCAGACTCGGCATTCCCCGACCGTCTTTGCGGCCCTAGCAGCCGTTCCCTGGTGTTGCGTGCTGCCTGCCCTGCTGTCGCTCCTCTCCTTGACGGGAACGGTCATAGCGCGGCTCTGGCTGGTACGGTTGAACTGGGTTCTTCTGCCTTTGAGCGCGGTCCTTCTGGGGCGCAGTCTCTGGCTCGTCCAGGTGCGCCGCCAAGGCAGGTCGCTAACGCGCAGGGTGACCTGGGCGACGGCAGTTCTCGTCATCGCGCTCTGGGCACCGCGAATATGGGTGTGGGTGGCGCTTTGATCGCTCCCGAGACCCTGACCCGGTTCGTCTACGACGCCGGCTTCGAGCCGCGCTGGATCGAAGCCGTACTGGTCGGTAACCTGGAGGAAAAGTCTGCCGGGGACTCCTTCATCCGCCCGGAAGGCTCCTTATGAGCCGCCACACGGTTCACCGGCGGTTCGCAAGAGGGCTCGGCGGCTTTCTGCTGGCCCTGGTCCTGGTGACTTCGGTGGGGTGCCAGGGAAGCTCCGCCGAGGTTGGCGAGAGCTATGCATTCGTGCGGTTCCTCGGTGCGACCGGCGACGAGCCCGGTCAATTTCGCGAGCCCATGGGAATCGCGCTGGGACCGGGTGGGGAGCTCTACGTTGCCGACACTCGCAACTGGCGGGTCCAGGTGTTCTCGCCGGCGGGTGACTTTCTGCGTCAGTGGGGTGCTGAGGGCGACGGTCCCGGCGAGTTTGGGATGCCGGTGGACGTTGCCGTCGGCCCCGATGGCTCGGTCTATGTCTCAGACTACGAACTCGACCGGGTACAGAAGTTCACCCCCGAAGGTGAGTTTGTACTCGCCTGGGGATCTGCCGGTGAGGCGCTCGGACAGTTCGAGGCACCGGCGGGAGTTTTCGTCGATTCCGCGGGCAATGTCTACGTTGCCGATTTCTACAATCATCGCGTCCAGATTTTCGGCCCCGGCGGCGCGACTCGCGGCGCTGTGGGGAGTGAGGGGCACGGCAGGGGAGAGCTCTACTACCCCACCGACGTGGCACTCGACGCGGCCGGAGATCTGCTGGTGGCGGATGCCTACAACCACCGCATCCACACCTTGACGCGCGCCGGTGCAACGGTTCGCGATTGGGGCGGCAAGTGGGCGGGTGCCCTCGGGTTCGGTCCGTTCGAGGTGCCGAGCGGGGTGGCCGTTGACCAGTTGGGCCGGATCCACGTCGCCGACAGCGCCAACAAACGAGCCGTGCTCCTGGACGCCGCAGGAGAGGTGCTGTCGAGGTGGCAGCTCACCGACGATGCGCAGCCGGGAGTTTACTCTCCCACCCGCGTCGCTGCCGGGGCTCGGTATGCCTACTTCGTAGATACCTCGAATGACCGCATCGTGGTGCTGGAAGTCCAGCAGCAATAGTTTGGAGTCGCGGTTGGAATTTGCACCTCTACCCTTCCCAATGACGTTTCAGCCAAGCATCTTGGAAAGCCTCTCTTTAGCTAGATAAGAGAACGGCCGGCTTTCCTGCCGGCCGTTCCTCGCTCTATGAATCAGGCAGTTTACAGTCGTGCCAGGGACTTTGTAGGCGCGCCGCAGCAACAGCGGGCGATTCGGGGGAGCATGAATCTCTTCATCCTGATCACCTCCTTTCATAGTTTCGCTCTGCCTCTTTGGACACCGATCCTCAATCGCTATTCCGCTAGGGGTCGCTCAACCTGTAGAGACCAAGTGAACGAAGCATCAGGCCGGTGCCGAGAATACTTTGCTCCAGTTAGGATCTGGCCTCCGATACTCGCATCGCGGCGAAGATTTTCTCCTCGACCCAGTCGATCGGAGAGAAAAGGATACAGATGAGGTGAGTGCGACGGCCGAATACCAGCCCCGGTATCGACATGACTTCACAGCCGGCGTCGGCTCTGACTGCGGCAAAAAGTAGTGAGATCCCAACAAAGCTTGCGGCGCCTACTTGCCCCAGTACACCGCCGAAGGCGAAGACCAGGAGCGCTGGAAGAAATGCCAGAACCGCACCCAGCCAGCGGTTCAGCCTGGTCAGATACGACGACACCACCCAGTGGAGCAATGAGTAGAAGATCACCAGCCCCACAATGACGAAGACAGCTTCAAGGATTCGGTTCGGCTCTGAGCTGCGCAAGAATGGCCAGACGGCGAAGCCGAGCCAGACTCCGAGGAGGAATCGAAGGATTCGTCCGACGGGAAAGGCTCGAAGAGATTCCTGGTTCGAGGAGCTTGAATTCGTCATGATGTCAAGCCCTTCGTCCCAGCGCTTCTATCGTCACGATTCGCCAAGCAGCACCAGCAACGGCGGTGGCGCTTGATCACCTCACGGTTCAGAGCGTGGGTGGGGCTTCCGGTAACGTCAAAGAAGGGACAGCGTTCGATCGCGGCAGCGATCTCTTCCGGGTTGAGTTTCTCAGGATCGAACGAGACCGTCACCGTGTCTGCGTAGTGATCGGCCTCGACTCGGTCGACCCCCTGCAGAGGCTCGACCAGGGATTGCTCGAGGTAGCTTTCAAAGAAAGTCGCCCACATCCCTGAAACATCGAGAACAACGGTCTCGAGATTCTCGGCTTGCGCCGTCGGCACAAAGCTCGTAGACATGGGGGTCTCGGGTGACAGGTATCCTAAGCCGGGTTGGAGAATAGTGGCGAGAACAAGGGCGCTGCTGATTGTTGCTATCATGGTCGGTGTTCCTCCTTTCGGTTGATTCGAGGACTCTTGATCCAAGCTCATCTTGAAGTCGAACACCCTCGATCGCAAGTGCTGGAAGTCAGGGCGACCGGGCGTGACTTTCGGCACATGGAGAGCGCTGGAATCCTTACTTATAATGAGTTCGTCGATGGGCAATGAATCGAAAATCGGGCGCCGGCTTGTGAGGGCTGGTGGAATCGTGACACTTGTCATCGTCGGCACTCCGGCGGTCCTGATGCTCC
>JAZFTL010000114.1:0-2724 GCA_036446675.1 Thermoanaerobaculia bacterium | reverse complement strand
CGCCACCTCGCGCACCGATACCTATCCGTACATCGAGATCGAAGAAAAGAGTGCGTCGGTGGGGCACGAGGCGACCGTTTCCAAGGTAGGCGACGCTCAGATCTTCTACCTCATGAGCCGCGGGCTGACGCAAGAAGAGGCAATGGCACTCATCGTGCGCGGCTTCATCGAGCCCATCGCCAAGAAGCTTCCCCTGGAGTACGCCGTGGAGCTCAACCGGCTCATCGAGCTCGAGATGGAGGGTTCGGTCGGCTGATGCCCAACCCTGTTCATGCAGTGAAGCCCTCGGGCGTCGGGGAGGCGTCGAGCGCGCAAGAGGCGTCTGGCACGACCCCTGGCGCGGAAGCGACGGCGGGTGCCGAGGAGGAGACTCCGAGCTCCCTGGACGAACGCACGGTCGAGAGCCTCAGCCAGGGCCCGCTTATCTGATGATCGAAGTCGGTCATTGTTGACAGCCATGAGGCGTCTTCGGCATTGAACGTACTCCTCATCTCCTGCTATGAGCTCGGTCATCAGCCGTTCGGCGTAGCGTCCGCTGCCGCACACCTACTCGCTGAAGGGCATCATCGAGTGGAGTGCCTGGATCTCGCCGTCGAGGTCATCGACGAGGCCAAGGTCCGCCGGGCCGACTTAGTGGGGATCTCGACTCCCATGCACACGGCGCTCCGACTCGGCGTCAAAGCCGGTGAGCTGGTCCGGGGATTGAATCCGGAGTGCCACATTTGCTACTTCGGGCTCTACGCATCTCTTAACCAGGACTACCTCCTCGACGGCGTAGCCGACAGCGTGATCGGCGGTGAATTCGAGACGCCGCTCACTCAGCACGTCGACCGCCTGGCCGGGAATGGATTGCCTGGCCCGGGAGGCGTCTCGCTCTCGGAGCTGCGCGGTTCGCCCAACCTGTCTCGACAGCAGTTTCTCCCGCCGGCACGACATTTACTGCCTTCTCTGGAGAAGTATGCCCGCCTGAGGACCTCGGAGGGGGAACTCCGGCTGGTAGGATATGTCGAAGCCAGCCGTGGTTGTGCTCATCGGTGCCGGCACTGCCCGATCCCCGCTGTCTACGAGGGCAGGCTTCGCATAGTTCAGCAAGAGGTCGTGCTCGCAGATATCGACAACCTCGTGCGCATGGGCGCGCAACACATCAACTTCGGTGACCCCGATTTCCTGAACGGTGTGAAGCACTCGCTCGGAATTGTTCGGGAGATGCGTAACCGCCACCCGGAGCTGAGCTTCGACTTCACGGCCAAGATCAAGCACCTGATCCAGCATCGTGATGTGGTCATGGAGCTTGCAGCGCTCGGGTGCGTCTTCGTTCTGTCGGCCGTGGAGAGTGTGGACGACCGTATTCTCCGGTACCTCGACAAGGGCCACACCCGAGATGACGTGGTCACTGCCCTGGAGATTACCCGACTCGCCGGCGTGGCTCTGCGCCCCTCGCTGCTGCCTTTCACGCCTTGGACGACGCTGTCGGGGTATCTGGAGCTGCTCGAGTTCGTACAGAACCACGATTTGGTCTATCACCTCGATCCGGTACAGTACTCCATCAGACTCCTTCTGCCTCCAGGCTCATGGCTCCTCGATATCCCTGAGATCCAGCCCCACCTGGGGATCCTGGTCGAGGAAGACTTCGTGTACACGTGGCGACATCCGGATCCGCGTGTGGACAGGCTACAACGGCGGGTCGCGCGAGTCGCTGAAGAAGCGGCTAGCTCGGGTGAAGACCCTGCAGCCACCTTCGACCGGATCAAAAAGCTTACTCTTGCTACTATTTTCGGCCAGCCGACCGTAGCCCAGCCCCGATACCGCCGTCGAAGTGCCAAACCGCCGCACCTGACTGAAGCGTGGTTCTGCTGAGCTGAGCCCACCGAGAGTCAGTTCGGCTCTGTGGCGACGGCGGGAGGATTGGAAAACTAGACATGGGCCATCATGCTTTTACGGTCGACGAGGCAAACGAGATGCTTCCTGAGGTGCGGGCTGCCCTCAACCAGATTCGAGAGCTTCGCGACGTGGCGCGCCGCAAGATGGACCAGCTGGCCGTGCTGGACGCTCTTTGGGGCGACCTCGTCTCCCAAAGCGCCAACCCGGATCACGAGGAGTACGCGCGGCATCGTCATTCTCTCTCGGAGTACCGCCGGGCCGTCGAAGAGCTCGTCCAACAGCGGCTCGTTGACCGGGGCATCCGCTTCCCGGTCGGCGGTCTTGAGCACGGCCTGATCGACTTTCCGAGCACCCTGGAGGGCCGTTGGGTTTATCTCTGCTGGCAGTCAGACGAGCCCAAGGTGGCGTATTGGCATGAAGTGAGCGGAGGCTACGCCGGTCGGCGCCCGATAACGGCCGGGCAAATGCAGCGGCTGGGTCGGTTGAATGACCCGGCCCGCCATGAAGATTCGGCGCTGGATTTCTGAATCACCCTACGGTCGATTGGGCTCGACTTTCACGTCGAGGCTCGCGTACGCGGCTCTGAGCGCGGCCTCCACCTGCTTCGGCGTCGTTGCTCGGGCGAAGAGAAATCCCAGATAGCGATTGCCCTCGGGGAGGGGCACGACCTTCTGGCCCACCGGGATCGTAATCTCGAGCCCTTCGATGCCCGGAATCTCGAGGGCTGCCTCGGAACCGCCCACCTCGCGCAGAACACCGGCTTTCGGAATCGGCAGCATCCCGACACCGCCGGCTCCGGGCGCTCGGGAGTACTCATCGATCGGCATTCCCAAGGCATGATGC
>JAZFTL010000113.1:0-4902 GCA_036446675.1 Thermoanaerobaculia bacterium | reverse complement strand
CCCAGGAAAATGACAGGCAACCTGGTGCCCTACTGCTACAGCCCGCAGCTCAGGACGCTCCGTTGCACACTCTGATCGTGCGATCGGACAGCGGGGGTGAAAAGGGCAGCCCGATGGAGGTGTCAGAGGGCTAGGAGAATCCCCTGTCAAAATGATTCTATCTCTGGTGCGACCCGGTTCGGGGACCGGTACGGCGGAGAGCAAGCTCGCCGTATAGGGGTGCTGCGGACTGGCAAAAACTCCACTGCGCGGTCCCAACTCGACGATTCGTCCCAGGTACATGACGCCGACTCGATCTGCGATCTGCTCAACGACAGCTAAATCGTGAGCTATGAACAGCTTCGACAATCCCAAGCGCTTTTGCAGGTCGACAAGCAGATTGATGATCTGTGCCCGAACAGAAACATCCAAACCTGAAACCGGTTCATCGGCCACCAAAAACTGCGGCTCAGTCGCGAGAGCTCGCGCGATCCCTATCCGTTGGCGTTGGCCGCCCGAGAACTCATGCGGATACCGACCCAAAGACTCCTGGGGCAAACCGACCAACTCCAATAATTCCTCCAGTCGCTGCGTTCTCTTTCGAGGCTCGACGATACGGTGGACAATCAATGGTTCACCCAGAGCGCGATCGATTCTCATTCTCGGGTTGAGCGATCCGTACGGATCTTGAAAGACCATTTGAAAATGCCGACGACGGCGGCGCAGCGCGCCTCCCTTGAGAGCCAACAGGTCGTCGCCTTGAAATCTAATCTCTCCTTCAGTCGGCTCAATGAGTCGCATGATGCAGCGGCCCAATGTGGTCTTGCCGCTACCCGACTCTCCTACCAGAGAAAAGCACTCACCGGCATCAATGTCGAACGACACCCCGTCGACTGCTTTGAGCAGCCCCGTTGACCGCTGCAGCAGGCCCCGCCGAACAGCGAAATATTTCTTGAGATTCGAGACCTCGACCAGAGCTGTCAAACCGCCTCCGCATAGAGGAAGCATCGAGTCCGCGTCCCGTTGTCCAACGTGCTTACTTGTGGCTCTTCCACAGAGCAGATGTCCATACACTCACTGCAGCGAGGGTGGAAGGCACACCCAGGTGGGAGACGAGTCGGTTCCGGAACCTGGCCTGGAATCGTTGGAAGAGGGCCTCGAGAAATCCGCTTACCCAGGCGCGGCACTACCGACAGCAAGGCCTTCGAGTAGGGGTGACGGGGATCTGCGAAGAGGGTCTCCACCGTCGTGTCTTCGACTATTTGCCCACCATACATAACCAGGACTCGGTCGCAGGTTTCGGCCACCACTCCCAAATCGTGACTAATCATCAATACCGCCAGACTCAGTTCGCGCCTCAATCGATCCAGTAGATCGAGAATCTGGGCTTGAATCGTCACGTCGAGAGCGGTCGTCGGCTCATCGGCAATGAGCAACTTCGGCCGACCGGCCAGAGCCATGGCAATCATAACGCGCTGTCTTTGCCCTCCAGAAAGCTGGTGAGGGTAGTCTTTGAGCCGCTTTTCCGCATCCGGTATCGCCACCAGGTCGAGCATTCTAGCCGCCTCGCGCTTGGCCGCCTTCGCCGAGATTCGACGGTGGCTTCGCACCGCTTCCGAGATCTGAAATCCGACCGTAAACACAGGATTCAGCGCGATCATCGGTTCCTGAAACACGATTCCTATACCCCCACCGCGTACCTGCCGAAGCTCTTTTGGCGAACAGGTGACTAGATCAGTCCCCTCAAAGACTACCCTCCCTGACGTAATACGACCAGGAGGCGGGATCAGTCGCAGCAGCGCCAGCGCAGTGATGCTCTTACCTGATCCCGACTCTCCTACCAATCCGACGAACTCGCCTCGATCTACCCGCAGGTCGAGTCCACGTACAACCGGCACCCAGTCGTTCCCGCGGGGAAAAGCGACCGCAAGATCCTCGACGACAAGCAACGAATTCATCTAGGTCTTTCCAGCCTGACGCAGGAGCCAGTGAATGATTAGAGCGACTCCGAAACCGGTGGCTCCCGGATCGTCCTTGGTGTCATGAGAACGATAAGCGGTACCCGCAACATCCAAATGTGCCCACCTGCCGACATCACCCACGAAGTTCGAAAGGAAGGCGGCGGCACCGTTCGCCCCGCCCCAGCGACCACCCGCATTGCGCAAGTCGGCATGTACTCCTTTCATATCGTTTCCGAACTCCTCCCAAAGAGGCATCCGCCACAGTTTCTCGCCGCTCTCTTGAGCAGCGACAAGAAGTTCTTCTGCGAGTTCCTGACTAGGGGTATAGAGCGCTGCAGCGTGATGCCCAAGCGCAACGACTGTGGCTCCGGTGAGCGTGGAGAGTTCTAAGAGCTGATCCGGCTGCTCTCGCGCCGCCCAGGCGAGCGCATCGGCCAAGATAATCCGCCCTTCCGCGTCGGTGTTGGTGATCTCTATCGTCTTACCGTTGTAGCTGCGAATGATGTCACCAGGTCGGTAAGCCGAGCCATCAGGCATGTTTTCGGCAAGGGGCAGATACGCTCTAAACCGAAAAGGCAGGTTCATGGCGCTGGTGGCCTTAGCAACTCCCAATACAGCGCAAGCGCCGCACTTGTCGTACTTCATTTCATCCATAGAACGGGATGGCTTGATCGAAATACCACCTGTGTCAAACGTAACACCCTTGCCGACGAAAGCTATGACTTGCTCGCCTCTACCCCACTCCAACCGAACCAGACGCGGAGGATTCGATGATCCCCGTCCGACAGCGAGCATGCCCCCCATCTTCATCCGCTCGAGCTGCGCCGGGCCCAAGATCCGAATCTTCATTTGGCGAGCCTTGGCCATTCGGCGCGCCTGCTCAGCGAGCCATTCGGGAGTGGCGATATTCGGCGGAGTATTCGCCAAATCGCGGCTCCACCGAATTCCTTCGACAAGGGCCGGGACCAACTTTCCGGCCTTGCGAAAAGAGGACAGAGAGTCCTCAGGGGGAATCAGTGTCATCGCTATGGACCGCTTTTCGGATCCCTTGGACTTGTAGTCTTCATACAGATAGTTCGCCAGGCTCAGCTCGGTCAGGGTTCGGAGCGCACACTTCGAACCGTCGAGAGATTCATGGCTCGGCAGAATCACCGCCACCCGTCGAAAAATGCCCTGCATCTCGTTACGAAAGACTTGCCTCAACCAATTGGAGAGACGACGACAGTCGAACTCCTCCCGAGAACCCAGCCCATAAACAACCACCGATCGACGGGGTGACGACGGATCGCTCACTCTCCCGACCTGGCCCCGGAGTCCCGTCCAACTTCTGCCCCGTGTCAGGTGCAACACATTCGTATGGGCTTGAGCGGAGAGTCGACTGAGGCCCTCGACTGAACGCTCGAAGGTACCGAGAACGACCTCCTCGTGTCCCTTGTTAACGGCGGGTGCAATAAGAACTCTTAATTGGGTAGACATTCTCTCCTCTTGACCAGACACGCAATAGGTCGAAGTTTCTGTACTCTACCAGTCCAGCTGGTCCCACTCGCGCCCAATGCGATAGTCTATTTGAGCATCGAGGTACTCACGAAATCATGGTAACCATGGAATTCTTGCGCCTCCTGAGAGGCCCATTCAGCTTCTTGAGGCTCGACCAGAAAGAAGTTGAGCAGATTATGCCGCGTGCTCCGGAGATTCTACCGGAGCCTCACCGAATCTTCCTCGAGAAGGAGCGGGCAACTCCGCTGGTGGGATTCGCGGTGCTTCAAAATCCTAAAATTCAAGAACTGAGAAAGTCTCTAGCCGAGTATATTCATGCCGAGGAGCAGGTCCAGATCTCTCAACTCCGCGGGACTCTATTCGACGCCCGCGACTACAACCTGTCCTGGAATCGTTACAAGGATTTACTCACAGAGGCCACGGAGAACTGCATGCGCTCCACCCATGGCCTACGCAATTCCAGTATTTTTTGGCTCTTCCACTCCTTGGCGATTTCGCGGCTCTTCAGAGAAATGCCTCGATCGTTGCTTCGGATCGATTCTGCGATGGCTCGAGATTATGGTGATCAGCTGAAGTATCGCGTCTTTCACTCGTTTTTGCACAAATTGCTGGAACTCTCCTACGAGATCGCACATCGAGTCGCGGCCGAAGCCAGTGACGACGAACGCAACATTTTTCCGGCGATTCTCGAAGTGATGCGAGACAACGTACTGATTCTTACCGAAGACCATATAAGTCATGATCTAGCTGAACTCAAAGGTTACTTTCGCGCTTACCTGCGAATCGACGAAGCCGAGTTCCTGGCCGGGCTAACCGCCGTGACCGAGTGGCATCGCGAACAGATTTATAATGATCAACAGTTCGGAACGCCGGCGCGCATCCTATTGAAGATAGATCCCGCGCAGGACCCGGACGAGCTGCTGCGCCATCCCGGCTACGTGAGCTATCTGTCCAACTTACCCTCGTACAGCACATCGGAGATGCTGTCTCTTGAACTCGTCAAGGTCTGGGAAGCCCTGCTGAATCGGCTCAAGGAGTTCGAACTCCTCCTCGGTCTTCGTCGGTTGATGCTTCCAGTGCAGAATCGCGAAGGCCAGCTGACATGTCAACGCCCTCGGACAAAGGCCTCCGACCTGGCAGGGGGAGAAGTCACCCTCTCGACCAGCACCAGAGCTCTAGATTTCATGACGCCTTGGGTCATCGATCCCCTCGTATGGCGTTACGGATTCATTTACGACATCACCGAATTCTCTGCGATTATTGCCCAACTCGAACGATCGCCGAACATCGACCAAGACAATTCCTATCGACAGATCTACAGATTTCAGAGATGGGTAAATCTAACCGCCAATTCCCATCGGCTGAAGTTGGAGAAATACCTCGGCGACGGAGCGCTCTACTCGGGAAGACATCCGGGCCCTCCGCTGGCGATGGCCTTGCATCTGCAGAAGTTTTACCGCAAGTC
>JAZFTL010000112.1:0-2968 GCA_036446675.1 Thermoanaerobaculia bacterium | reverse complement strand
GCAGACATTGTGACTCCGAACCGAGTACTGTTCACTATCGTGCCGGACTTCAATATCAAGCAGTGGGAGAGATCTCTACGGGAGATCGAGCAACTCGACTTCGATAGGGCGATCTACACCCACAACCACGCCGGTCTTTACGGAACCAAGGCTGACGTGAGGAAGACCCGCGAGTTCATCGAAGACCTGCGTGCAGCCATCTATGCGGAGTTCGCGAAAGGAACGTCGCCCTTCGTCATTCCCAAGACGGTCAGACTGCCCAAGTACGAGCACTGGGACATGTACGAGGAGTACCTCGAGATGAATGCGTGGCGCGTTCTCCTCGACGACTGGATGGGGCCCTTCCCTTGGCACGCGCCCCGGGCCAAGGCGGATGACCAATAGGGGCAGGCGCCTCTAGGGCCCAAATTCAGAGTGTTCAGGCGATCGAGGGCGCCGAGAGGAGGCGATCACCGCAGCGCAGCGCGGTGTCGAGATGATGCCCCCTGTCCAGGGACGCCATCCTCGGTCCGGGTCGGCTCTTGGAGCTGGCCGTCGTCTACGCCAGAGTCGGGGAAGCGGATGCCGCCCTCGATCAGCTCGAGACCCTGCTCGACTTCAGCGGCGCGTATTCGGGCGCCCTCATCGAGATGGACCCGTTGTGGGACCCCCTCCGCGACCATCCGCGGTTTCAGGCGTTGTTGCGCGAAAAGCGCTGAACCACCGCCTTTCGCCGTTGCCCAGAGCCGTCACCAGTTGCCTCTTAATGGACCAGGAGTGGACCACGGGGGGTGAGTCGAGGGTACTCAATCTGCCGAAAGTGGCGGAGGGGGCGGGATTCGAACCCGCGGTCGGCGTGAACCGACGCTGGTTTTCAAGACCAGTGCATTCGACCACTCTGCCACCCCTCCGTAGGTCGCTGTTAGCTTACTCGGCTGGGGGGTTAATTTGAAGTAGCTGGAGCGACCAATTGGCGCTTGGCTTTCTGGCTCGAGGTGGCAGAGGCGAGCGAGGAGTCTGCGCGGTAGAAATATCCGTAGCGAGAGAGTGGCACAGCGAGGGCAGTTTTTCGATCTTTTGAGGCGCATAGTGGTTCTACGCAACGATAAAGATCGAGAAAATGGACCGCTGTGGCGCTGTCGCTGTAGGTATACTTTCTACCGCGAAGACTCCTGGATTAGGTTTCGACTGTAATGCTCTCGACACCGCGCATGTAGGAGCGCAGTGCTTCCGGCACGACCACTGAGCCGTCTTCCTGTTGGTAGTTCTCGAGAATGGCTACCAGGGTCCTACCGACGGCTAAAGCGGATCCGTTCAAGGTGTGCGCGAAGCGCGGTTTGCCGCCTTCGCTTGGACGGTAGCGGATCGAAGCTCGGCGCGCCTGGAAGGCCTCGTAATTGCTGCAGGAGGAGATTTCGCGGTAGGCGTTCTGGCCGGGGAGCCAGACTTCGAGGTCGTAGGTTTTGGCGGCGCCGAAACCCATGTCGCCGGTCGATAGGCAGACCACCCGGTAGGGGAGTTCGAGCTGTTTCAAAACCTCTTCGGCGTGACCGGTAAGTTCTTCCAGGGCCTCGTAGCTCGAGTCTGGGAGACTCAGCTGAACCAGTTCGACTTTATTGAACTGATGCTGGCGAATCAAGCCCCGCACGTCCTTGCCGTACGATCCGGCCTCGGCTCTGAAACAGGGTGTACAAGCGACATAGCGGACCGGAAACACCGCTTCGTCGAGGATCTCTTCGCGATGTACATTGGTGACCGGGACTTCCGCGGTCGGAATCAAGTAGTAGTCGGTGCCTTCGAGCTTAAACAGATCCTCACCGAATTTTGGAAGCTGCGCGGTTCCAACCAAGCTGTTGCTATTGACGATGAAGGGCGGCAGCACCTCACGGTAGCCGTGCTCAGCGGTGTGCAGATCGAGCATGAAGTTGATCAGGGCTCGCTCGAGTTGGGCACCCAAGCCGAAGTATGCGGTGAAGCGAGCGCCGGCTATCTTGGCACCCCTTTCAAAATCCAAGATGCCCAGCTCGGGTCCGAGATCCCAATGCGCCTTGGGTTCAAAATCAAAGACAGGAGGTTCGCCGATTGTGCGTTCCAGCCGGTTCGCCGTGGCGTCGGCACCCCGCGGCACCGACTCGTGAGGCAAGTTCGGCAGCTGCAGCTCGAGCTCGCGCAGATCTGCATCGGCCTGCGATACCGATGACTCGATTTTGGCGATACTCGATTTGATCTCGGCCATCGCGGCGATCGGCGCGCCAGCATCCTCGCCAGCCTTCTTGAGTTGGCCGATCTCTTTGCTGGCCTCATTGCGCCGTCGCCGCAGCGCTTCGATTTCAGCAAGGAGGTCCCTCCGGTTGCGATCGAGAGTCAACCAGTTCGTGGCCAGCTCGGAGGGAGTGCCCCGGGTCTCGAGAAGCTCCTGAACCCTCTCATTCTGCTCGCGGAGCAGCTCGCGCGCTAACATGATGGCGGCAGTCTACCGACGGGAATACAAAGGGTCAACGACAGTCAATTGATGCTGGGAGAGATGACTCGGACTTCGCCTTCGAAGATGGGCGCTCCGGTCTGATCGGCGAACCAGGCGACCTCGGCTAAGATAAGATCGATTCGCACCCGATAGGCGCCCGGCTCTTGCGGCCACCTGATCTGGAGGTCGCGGCTCAAAACACCACGCGGTGGAACCAGCCGGCCCAGAGGCCAACGGTATCCGTCTTTCCACTCGGGATCTTCAATCCCGGCACGACTGATCCGATAACTCAGAAAGACCGGGAGATCGGACATGCTGTCCCAGTTATCGCTCCCCATATTCTGGATCTTCACGCTCACCGTAGTCACAGATCCCCCCACGACCTCTGCCGGCAGCGCGGCTTGAAGCACCCTCGACCCAAAAAGAAACGTCGGTAGCTTGTCGTAGCCCAAATAGCGAAGTGCCGCCTTCGCGGTCTTGCCGCTCGGCGAGAGAAGCCGCAGGCGGTAGGTTCTCACATGATAG
>JAZFTL010000111.1:0-2848 GCA_036446675.1 Thermoanaerobaculia bacterium | reverse complement strand
GAGGAGGCTTTGGCGATCCTCTCGGCCCAGCAGAGAATAGCCGGCTGCCCCTTCGTCTTCCCGGGCCACGACTTCTCCACTCACCTGACAACCGTCCGGAAACCTTGGGTAAAGATCCGAGCCCGAGCTGGGATGGCCAATCTCGATGGCCTGGGGCCGCTTCGCTTGCACGATCTCAGACACAACGTCGTCAGCTGGGACGTATCGAGAGGCGTGGGCCTAGAGATCGCTGGCAAGAACGTCGGCCATCGCTCCCGGCAATCAACTGAGATTTACGCGCACTTTGCCCCCGACGCCCTGAAGAGAGCTGTCGATGAACGAGCGCAGGCGATGAGGGAGGCTGTGGAGGAGGCTGGACAGAACTCGGAATCCTGATGCCTACTCGAGAGCGATGTCGGAAGGCTTTTGGCACCCTACGCGGTTGCAGATACCCAACCGGGCAGTCTGTTTTCTTACCAGCTCGTGGTGGTACCGGCAAACCCCTAAGGGGTGGTATCTACCTGCCCTTGCAGGTGATTTTTCGCAATGCCCTTGGCTGGAGTGGCACCTGCGGCTTCCTCGGCGCTATGATCATCACCTGATGAAAGCAGTCGCCGAGATTCAAGTGATCCCGATAGGGGTCGGAGTTTCCGTCCGCGCCCAGGTCCGCCGCGCCCAGGAGATCATCTGCGAATCCGGGCTCGTCGTTCAGGAGCACTCCTTCGGCACCAACGTCGAGGGCGAGCTCGAAGAGATCCTCTCGGTCGTCGCCCGTATCCACGTCGCGCTGCACTCCGAGGGAGCACCGCGCCTGTCGACCGCGATCAAGCTGGGCACGCGCACCGACAAACAGCCGGATCTGGCGTCGAAGCTACGCTGACCGAGGCCCCGGGAGCCGGACCGGACCCTCTGGCCAAGGGGTACTGTCAACTTGAGGTCGTGGTGGCCAGTTGGACCACAAGATGTAGTTATGGGCGTAGGCGTCAGCAGCAAGATCTTGTGGCTCGTCTCGTAGATCGGTCGCTAACTTGACAGTACCTTCTCGAGGACTTTCCGTGTGACCGGAAGCCATCCAATCTAGATTGGATAGCGAAGATAATGCGCCACCCGGCCCTCTGAGGCTCTTAGAATTCAGAAAAACACCCCGGCACTGTGAGGGCGGGCTAAATTCTGCTCAGGAACTTCGACTTTTCCGAGGGCGGCTTACCGGTCCCTAACTTACTTGATGCCCGTCCTCGAGCACCACCTCCGCCACTAGCGCCAACCGATCCGCCTCCTGGGTGCTGCCTCGATAGCCCACGCAGTATGAGCTTGCCTAACGCCGGCTGGTGCCAGCCCAGGTTTTGTCGCCCTACCCCATAGGGCGGGGCAGTGACGGGATCTTAGCCTCTAATCTGAAGAAGATGCGCTAGGACGGACTCGTGATCGGTCAAAAGGTTGCTCAATACCGGATTACAAAGCATCTCGGCGGAGGTGGGATGGGGGTGGTGTATGAGGCCGAGGACACGCACCTGAAGCGCCACGTGGCGCTAAAATTCCTGCCCGAAGAGGTGGGCAAGGACGCCAGCGCGGTGGAGCGGTTTCATCGCGAGGCCCAGGCAGCTTCAGCCCTGAATCACCCCCATATCTGCACGATTTACGATCTAGGCGAGCATGAAGGCGAGCCCTACATCGCCATGGAGTTGATGCAGGGAGAGACTCTCAAACACCGGATCGGCGGTAAGCCGCGGCCGCTCGAAGAGGTCCTGCGGCTGGGCGCCGAGATTGCCGATGCTTTGGAAGCGGCCCACGGTCCAGGGATCGTGCATCGGGACATCAAGCCGGCGAACCTCTTTGTTACCGACCGAGGCCAGGCGAAGGTCTTAGATTTCGGTTTGGCAAAGGTGACCACCAAATTCTGGGGCGACACCGACAGTACACAACTCCAGACAGCGACCCTGGAAGCCCAGTTGACGCAGCCGGGTGCGGCAATGGGTACGGTGGCCTATATGTCGCCGGAGCAGGCGCGGGCGGAGAGTCTGGATGCCCGGACGGATCTGTTCTCTCTAGGGGTAGTGCTCTATGAGATGGCAACGGGCAGACTACCCTTTCTAGGGAAGAGTTCGGCGGAGATGATCAAAGGTCTGCTGGCGGACACTCCCCGTCCTCCTTCGCAGCTCAACCCGGAGATTCCGGCAGAGTTGGAGCGGATCGTTCTAGAGGCGTTGGAGAAGGACCGGGAGCTACGGACCCAGAGTGCTGCAGAGATGAAGGCGAGTCTCAAGCGTCTACAGCGGGACACGAGCCGCTTATCGGCAACCGCCGCCGAAGCATCCACAACCGACCAGGACACTCCGGCCAGTGGCTCCAGCGTGACGATCCCGCTGCCTTCGATGGCCGGTTGGCGACGCCATATGTGGAAGATCGCGGCTGGACTCGCGGCCGTAGTCGCCCTCTTCTGGTGGTCGCAGCGTGGCGAGGAGGAGCAGTTGCCCGCTGCAGCCACCACGCCGAGCGCTGCTGCGATCGCCGAGACTGAGCGCAAGATGACCGTCGTCCTACCCTTCGAGAATCTCGGTGCGGCGGAGGACGACTACTTCGCCGCCGGCATGACCGAAGAGATCACCAGCCGCTTGGCCTCGATCTCCGGGTTGGGAGTCATTTCGCGCAAGAGTGCGCTTCAGTACGCCGACACCGACAAAACTATTCAACAGATAGGAGAGGAGCTCGGGGTCGAGTACATCCTCGAGGGTACCGTGCGCTGGGCGAAGAGCGGCAGCTCGGGCAGCGGCAGCCGCGTCAGGATCACTCCACAGCTCATCCGAGTGGCCGACGACACCCAGCTTTGGTCGGAGAGCTTCGACCGTGAGATAGACGACATCTTCCAGAT
>JAZFTL010000110.1:0-3986 GCA_036446675.1 Thermoanaerobaculia bacterium | reverse complement strand
AGAGTCACAATCAAAAGAAAGCCCTAGAGAGCCTCCGGAGGCGGAGGTCTGTTTGGGTTTGTCGATGCGGGCTTCTGTCAGCCAAACTCAGGCAGCGAACATTCTAGGATCGCCGGTTTCTCGTAGAAATCGAGCCCAAGTTCAGACTCAGGCACCAATTTGCAATCTGCCATGAACCAAGATGCGGACATTTCTAACAAAGGCCTCTAGAAAAGGGTGGCACCTTATCTGAGACTGAGACCGGCGGCTCGAGCTTGCGGCCCAGGGCCACCGAGTGCTGAAGCAATCGACACACCCTTAAGCAAGCAGGCCCAACTGACGAAACCGATCCAGAAAGCACCTGGATCAGGAAATCTGAAACGCCTCGAGAAACTGTTTGAGCGGCAAAGTGTTGAGGACATTCTCTTTGGTGAGCCAGGCTCGCCGCGCTTGCTCGACTCCGTAGTGCATCAGGTCGAGGTGGCCAGCCCGATGAGCATCGGTGCTGATGACCACCGGTACGCCCAGCTCGCGAGCCAGAATTAGGTGCGAGTCTTTCAGGTCGAGACGCTCGGGGTGGGCATTGAGCTCGACCGCCACTCGATTTTCTTTGGCGCAATGCAGAACCTCATCGAGATCAAACTCAAAAGGAGCTCGGCGGTTGATGATTCGACCGGTAGGGTGGGCTAAAATATCCACTGCGGGGTGTTGTAGTGCATTGAGAATACGGTCGGTCTGCCGACGAGCTGGGAGATCGAAACGGGAGTGCACCGAGACGACGACCAAATCAAGCTGTTGCAGCATCTCATCCTCGAGATCGAGCCCTCCTTCGGCCAAGATGTCTACTTCTAGGCTTCGAAGGAGACGGATCTGCGGATAACGCGCTTCAATCTCTTCTATTTCTCTCCACTGCTCCTGCAATCGCTTCGCGTCGAGTCCGCCCGTCATCGCCAGCGCCTTGCTATGGTCGGTAAGGGCGAAATACTCATATCCCCGAGCCAGGCAGGCCTGCATCATCTCCTCAATGCTGTTCTTGCCATCAGACCAGGTCGAATGCATTTGCAGGTCACCCCGAATATCGCCATGCTCGAGTAGATCCGGCAGGGCACCGGCGGCTGACGCTTCTACCTCACCACGGTCTTCCCGCATTTCGGGCTCGACGAATACGAGATCGATCGAGGAGTACACTTCACTCTCATCACCCCCGGCGACCTGCCGGCCCGCCCACGGATCTGCATCGGAGTGCTCCCCAGCAGCCGACTCCTCTTCACGAACATCTTCCCGGAAGACGCCATACTCAGACAGGCGAAGACCGCGTTCAAGGGCTCGCCGACGCAACTTGATGTTGTGCTCCTTAGAACCGGTAAAGTAAATCAAAGCGGCTCCGTAGCTCTTCGGCGGAACGATTCTCAAATCCACCTCGAGCTCTGAGTGCAGGACCACGCGCCCACGGGTTTCACCAGACATCTCAACTCGAGCCACCCCGGGATATTCAATGAAGCGTGTCATGACCGGCGCTGCCTCAGAAGCCATGGCAAGAAGATCGATATCTCCAACTGTCTCTCGGCGCCGACGGTAGCTTCCCGCCACCTCCAAGCGCAGCAATTCCGGCGTCTCTTGCATGTACTCGACAAGCGGGGCGATTAGCTGATCCGCCTCTGAGAGCTTGAACCGTCCTCGATGCTGTCGCAGATGCTTGATTCCGGCAAGCACTTTAGCCTGGCTCTTCTCCCCAAATCCGGGGATACCGATCAGAATGCCCTGCTTGGCCGCGACCTCGAGTTGCTCAACTGTTTCAATGCCCTTCTCTTGCCAAAGCAGCCGTGCTTTCTTCGGGCCGACGCCGGGGAGTCTCATGATGAGAATCAATGATCGCGGCACCTTATGTGAAAGTTCTTCAAGCAGCGCCAGACTGCGTGTCTCTACCAAATCACGAATGCTCTGCGACATATCCTTCCCGATTCCTGGGAACTGCGTCAGGTCGGCTCCCTCTGCGACGAGCTTGCGCATGGGGCTCGCGTAGTCCGCCACAAAGCGAGCCGCATTCCGATATGCCCGAATTCGAAAGGGATTCGACTTTTGGATCTCGAGAAGGTCAGCTACCTGCGACAACGCCTTCGCGATCTCAATATTCTCCATCGCTAACGTCTCCTATGACTGGTGACCTGCCGGTTGATTCAAGGTGCCTACTCGTCACCAGTCAATTGCAGGGCGCGCGCCAGATTCAGCCTGGCCTGCACGTTACTGGGTCGATGCTGAAGCCCGGTTCGATAGTGGTCGATCGCCTCGAGGTAGCGCCCGTTCGCCAGATAGACATCCGCCAGATTGAACCGGGCCATCACATGGGTCGGATCCTCCGCGAGAATCAATCCGTACTCACGCTCAGCCTCCTCGAATCGGTTCAGCCGCTCGAGCAAGACTCCAAAGTTGTTTCTTACCTCCAACAGATCAGGCCGAATCTCGAGGGCTCGACGATACTCCTTGATCGCATCTGTGAGGTGATCTCTCCGATCGAGAAATTCAGCCAATCGACTATGGGCCGGCGCTGACGTAGGGTGTCCGTCCAGCACCTTCCGGAAAAGTGCCTCGGCTTCGTCAAAGCTCTCTCGCTTCTCTAGGAGTAAAGCCAGATTCCAATGAGCCTCTCGATGAAATGGATCGATCCCAATCGCTTTTCGATATTGGTCTGCAGCCGCGTCGAACTCTTCCTGAAGCTCCAGTAATGTCCCGATGTTGACGTATGAGGCCGCTGAGCCTCCCTCGAGCCGCCGAGCGTTTTCCAGTGCTGCCATGGCTTGGCCCCACTGACGGCCTCGAGCCAGGCTGAATCCGAGCTGCCGATGCCAGTGAGCCACGTCGGGAACTTCCTGAATCAGCTCCTGCCACAGCGATACCGCCGTCTCGTGTTGATCTGTCGACTGCAGGTAGGTCGCGAAATTGCTCCGGATCAGGATATCGCCGGACCGTCCAGATATTGCCTTTCGGTAGGACTTCTCGATCTCGCTCGCCTGAGCAGCTCTCCGGCGGCTCAAGGATCTCAGCTCTGCCCTGCGGGCCTGTTGTCGTGCCGCGTGACCAAGCTGATCAGAAAACGGTGGCCGCGCCGTCATTTCAACAATGGTTGCTGCCATGCTGTAACGATCGTGCGCAGTCAGCGCCAGCAACTCGGCAACATCAGACTGCGAGGGTACGGCTCCAACGTCTGTGCCACTCACCATTTCCGGAAGGCCGAGCAGCGCCTCGACATCTGGAAGAAAACGCCGCGCCAGCGCATAGTTGGTGAGGAATCGAAAGTGCACGTGATCGACAAAAACCTCAGCTCCTGCAACATTCGCGCGTTCATCCGTTTCGATTTCTGATACCAAAGTCCGCCCGAGAACTTCGTCGAGATCGACGAATCGCACGAGCTCAGACTTTCTACTCGTCGCGACCCTTCGGATCCGTCGATTGATCTCTCCATCGGCTCGAAAGCGGTAGATGTCCAAATCCCTCGCCATCTCGAAGCTCGAGCGCGCCGCCTCGATATCTTCAAGCGCCTCATGCGCCTTGCCCAAGAGAAAGTGAGTATCCGCCCACTCGGGGTCAAGGTCTCGAGTCGTTTCAAATAATCTCAGCGCGGCATCGAAGTCACCTTGGCCAAGCGCTTCGAGGCCTGTTTCCAGCGCCTGAGTCCAATCCGACAACTCGGCTCTCGACAGTTCGTGCCCGTGCATGGAGCCAAAAGGAGGGCTATCGCTCAGGTTCGATGCCACTGTGGAGAGCAGACTCGAAGCTCCTGCTCTGCTCGCAACATCGATGATCTCTTCTAGATTCTCTTCAAACATCGCGTAGACATGTTCCAAGCGGGGGTCCGTGCGAGGAATACCTTCTCCTAGAAACATTTCGAGTCCCCTCCACTCACGAACCGCATCGTTTCGGTGGCCAAATCGTTTCAGACCAGATTCGATGAACTGCACCAGCCGCAGCTTCCGAGCCAAAATTCCTCCGCGAATAAGAGATTGGTTGGG
>JAZFTL010000109.1:0-4137 GCA_036446675.1 Thermoanaerobaculia bacterium | reverse complement strand
GAGCATCCGATCGGCTTCGTCGAGTACCAGAATCTCGACTCGCGAAAGGTCGATGAGGCCCTGCCGGGCGTGATCGAGGAGCCTCCCCGGTGTAGCAACGACGATATCTACACCACGGCGCAGGGCGTCGATTTGCGGCTGCATGCCGACGCCGCCGAAAATCTTGGTGGAGTTGAGGGGCAGATTCTTACCGTAGGTGCGCACGCTCTCTTGAACTTGAGCGGCGAGTTCGCGGGTTGGAGTGACAATGAGGCAGCGGACGGGCCGAAAGGCGGGCCGGCGCCGCCGATTGTGGCGCAGATTTCCCTGCGGTCGGTCGCCAGGTGCTTCGGCGGCGCCGGCCGGTCGAGAATCCATCAGGCGTTGCAGGAGCGGCAGAGTAAACCCGGCAGTCTTGCCGGTGCCGGTCTGTGCGGCGCCCATCAGGTCGCGGCCTGAGAGCACGATGGGAATTGCCTGTAGTTGAATCGGCGTAGCTTCGTTGTATCCGGCTGTTTCCACAGCACTGAGTAGTTCGGGTCGAAGACCCAGGTTTTGAAAGGACATACAAACTCCCTGAAACGGCCTGCTGACGAGGTACAAACGTACCTTGTGCCGGCCCAGGCAGTGTCTTGTTTTTTATTAGTTAGAACCGCGAGTAATCGCGGTGCGCCGGTAGGTGACCGGACGGTTCGGCGCTTGAGAAGGGCAGAGTATAGGGGGTGAACCCGCAGAAAGCAATGTTTTCGTCGAAGAGGGATGCCCACTCTACAGCAGAAGATGACAGCTGTATGCTCTGGTTCCACACTATTGACACGCCACAAGCCGGGGAGTAGGCTGAATTGAACAGTGAACTTGGCGGTGTGCGACGACAGAAACGGGCGTGTCTTGCTGGAGCGCTCGTGGTGCGGCCCCATCGCAAAATGAATGACTCTTACAAGGAGATGCCAGATGAAACCTCAAAAATCCTATCCGCCGGCCAAGGTCGTTGCCCTCGCTCTCCTGGTCGTAGCTTCTCCCATATTGCTGGCAGCAGGCGAGGAGGACTGGCACTTCAACGGCACGGTCATTGAAGCCTGTAGCTGCCCGATGTTCTGTCAGTGTTACTTCAACACTGAACCGGCCTCACATCCGGAACACGGTGGTGATCATTTCTGCAAGTTCAACATGGCCTACAAGGTCAACGAAGGCCATCATGGAGATACCGACCTCTCTGGGGTGAAGTTCTGGGTCGCCGGTGACCTGGGAAGCGAGTGGGATGACGGCACCACGGAATGGGCCGTCGTCACCTTTCAGCCGGGAACGACCGATGCCCAAAAGGCCGGCGTTGCCACCGCTCTAGAACACATTTTCCCCGTAGAGTGGCAGTCGTTCGAGGTCGCTGAGGACGCCGAGATCGCCTGGACGGCAAGCGAAGAGCGTGCCGAAGCGACGCTGGCCGGGGGCGCCAATGCGCACATTATTCTCAACAAGCATCAGGGGCTGGGTGGCGAGACCGGGGTGCTCGAGAACATCGCCTATTTTGCGGCGCCCCGCAACAACGGTTTCAAGATGATGCCCAATGAGATCCAAACCTGGAAAATAGGCGACAAAGCCTTCGAGTTCAAGGGTACGACAGGATTTATGGTTACCGTCGACATGTCGTCCGACGACCTCATGTCATCCGACGAGATGTCTGAATAGAACCCGCGGGCACCGGCTGGTCGCTGTTTTCGATCACCAGGCAGTCAGTTGCCAGAGAGATGGAAAGAGCGACCTCATGACGCCGGCGCGCAGATGTAAATCAGCCCCACCAGCGCCAAGATCGAGCCCAGCGGCAGGAGCAGGCAGACAGCGTAGGCCCACCACGGAGCGCTTACTCCAGGTTCACGCGCGACGATCGTCTTGGCGACGATGTCGAGCGCACGCTGGTGCTTTTCGGTGAAGGGAATAAGCAGCGAGTCGAGCACCAGAACTTCGAAGTAGAGAGACAGTCGCCGCACGAAGGCCTGTCCGAGACTGATGGAGGCCCCGTTCTCCCGTACTACTCTGATCCCTACGAGGTGCTTGCCCAAGGTCTTGCCGAAGCGTGCTTCAAGCAGCGGGAAGTAGAAGACAAACAGGCCGACTTCCGCCAGGGCCAACGCCGCGAGAAAGAGCGTCCAGGCGAGCGACGACAGGGCGGGAGGCGGGCTCAGCAAGACTGCTGCGCCTAGGACCGGCACCGCCAGTGCCACCAGAAGTCCGCAGTCGCCCACAAAGGCGGTAAAGCGTTGCCAGAAGCCGGCGTAGCGGATGCCGCGCTCAGTGTTGAAAGCGGCGGCGACTTCCTCGGGCGTACCCAGGCCGGCAATGATTTCATCTGCGGATTCGGCCTGCGACTCGGCCTGTGCGAAATGGGCTCGGAGGTCGGTCTCCAGCCGTCCCCGGTCCTCCGGCGAGGCGAACACGTTGTGCATGACTTCGTCGAGATATCGATCAAATTTCTTCATGATTCCTCCTGGGTAGATGTGGCGGCGCCAAGGATGGCGTCTATATCGGCCGAGAAACTCCTCCAAGCGGCGGTCAACTCCTCGAGCCGCTCGCTTCCCGCCGAGGTCAATCGGTAGATCTTGCGGGGCACGCCACGGGCCGGAGGGTCCCACTCGGGATCGATCAGACCGGCGTCCTCCAAGCGATAGAGCACCGGGTACAAGGTCCCCTGCTTGATGTGGAGGCGACCATCGCTGCGCTGCCTCAAGCGGCTCAGGAGTTCGTACCCGTAGGTGGGCTGGTCGGCCAGAATCCGCAGCAACAGCAATTCCAGAGTTCCTCTTCTCAGCTCTCGTTGTAGATCTTTCATCGGATTTACCTCGTATAACAATGAATACGTTACTAGCAGGTAGTTTGTTTCACAAGGTATAGGGTTCGTCGTGACTTGGCCCGGCAATCGCCATCCGACGCGCAAAGGCAAACTCGACCAGGCGCGCCCGAGTTGTTCCAACATTGGAGCGAGGCTGAATGGAACTTATTCGGTCCGCGGCAGCTCAGGCCGTGATTTCCTGACCCGGTAGGAAGGGAGGCATGGGGCAGTCTAGAGCGTCGGCGATGGCGCGCAGCAGCTCGCCTTCAGCCAAGGTTATCTCTCGGTCCGCGATGACCGTAGCGACGGCGGCTTCGAGAATTTTGGCTTTGAGCAGCGGCGCGCAGGCGGCGAGCTCGCGCAGGGCCGCATCCACCGCCGTGAGAGCTGTTTGCTCCCTGGAACACAACTTCAGCGGTCGCCCGAGCCGTCTCGAGCCTTCACTGAAGGCCTCTTGTGCCTCACCCTCGTCGGCGGCTCCGGCGTATGCCAGAGCGGACAGGAGGAAGGCGCATTCCTTTTCGATGCGATCCAGCCGGTGGTGGCGGATCGATCCCTGAGGTGGCCGGCCGAACCGAGGCTCCAGACGACGCAAAAGAATATGCTGCAGCGCGAACTCAAAAAGGCTGAGGCGATCGTCGGCGTCAATGAGCGCCTGAACGGCTCTCCGGAACGTCGCGTACTGTCGAGATGAGAGAGTGCGGAGAGCCGGCACCGCCAAATCGATCAGGGGGAGGCGGGCCGCCGCCGGACTGGCCTCGAGCAGCGGCAGAACTGCAACGGTTTCGCTGTAGGTCAACGCATCGGTCGATGCTTCTAAATACCGAAGCTGCCTTTGCCGCACCTCGGGCGAGGGGTCTAGGAGCAGGCCGAAAACGACCGCTCGGGCCGCCATGGGCTCGTGTAGTCGCCGCTTGAGTTTCTGTGGCAGAGCGGCTAGCAGGCGGGCGCTGTAGGCGAGATGTTGGGCGCTCGGATCGCCGACGCGCTCCAGGATCCGGCGCGGGTCCAGGCGGCGCACGGGAGTGCTTTCCCCTCTGGCCGCGGTGGGTGCCGCGAGGGCAGCCACGCCCGCGGCTGCCGGCTCCTCGGCACGACCCGCGGCGCTGGCCTCGTCGAGCTGAGGAAACTCACCGTCCCAATGAGGATCGAGGCGCCGGATACGCTCGGAGAGAGGTGGATGGGTGCTGAGAAAGCCGGACATGTTCTTACGCAGTCCATTGCAGAAGAAGAGATGGCTGGCCTGCTCCGCGTTCTTGCTTTCGAGTTTGGAGCCGCCCACGAAACCGCCGATGCGCTTGAGAGCGCCGGCGAGGCCCTGTGGATTGCGGGTGAAT
>JAZFTL010000108.1:0-5694 GCA_036446675.1 Thermoanaerobaculia bacterium | reverse complement strand
TGGTCGCACCGGGAGTTCTAGCAATCACAGTTCCGGTTCTGGCGGGATTCTACGATATTGCCGCTCTTGGGGGGCTCTTGGCCGGAGTGACATCTTCCGGAGTCGTGATGGCGATCTTCATGTCGAATGCCGGTGGTGCTTGGGACAATGCCAAGAAATATATTGAAGGAGGAGCGCACGGTGGAAAGGGTTCCGATGCCCATAAGGCGGCTGTCGTCGGGGACACCGTTGGTGACCCTTTCAAAGACACAGCTGGGCCGAGTTTGAACATTTTGATCAAACTGATGTCCGTCGTCGCCCTGGTGATTGCCCCGCTTCTCATGGCGGCTAGATAGACGACGAGGTGCATGGAAACTTTTGGCCGGATCGAGTATGATCCCAGCGTTGTTTAGCCAGAGTCGGAGAACCTCCTTCGAAATGCTCTGAACTTTTCACCTCTCTGTTCCGACATTGGATCGGGACTGTCCAGGCCATAGGGAGGGCTAATTAAGTATGCGCAGTTATGAATTGGTTTTTATCGTGGATCCTCGTCTTACCGAAGACGAGACAGTTGCTCTGACCGAAGCAGTCAAGGAGCTGATTGTCGCCAGTGAAGGCGAGATCACCAAAGAAGAAAGCTGGGGAAAGCGCCGCTTGGCCTATCCCATCAAGAAATTCAAAGAGGGTAGCTATGTTCTACTTCACGTCGCCGCGGACGGTAAGAACCCATTGGGAGAGGTGGATCAGAGACTGCGGCAGAACGATAAGATACTCAGGCATCTGGTAATTCGCAGGGATGCTGGACGACTTAGGATTCGCACTCCTGATGAACCGGAGACCCCGATCCAGGATGCGGACACCCTGGACGAGAGCGCCGCAGCGACTGAACAGGAGGCAAGCTCATGAAGAGAGGCAGCGGCAGGGGTGGAAGCAGAGAGGGTTCGGGTGGCAAGAAGGTATTCTTTCGTCGCAGAAAGGTCTGCAGGTTTTGCGCCGATAAATTGGAGACGGTCGACTACAAAGATATTCGATTTCTGCAGCAGTATTTAGTAGACAGAGCCAAGATTTTGCCGCGTCGAATCTCGGGTACTTGCGCCAAACATCAACGCCTCGTACAGCAAGCGATCAAGCGCGCTAGGCATATCGCATTGCTGCCTCATACTGCTGAATAGGAGCCCACAGAGATGCAAGTTATTCTCATGCAAGACCTGCGACACTCAGGGAAACGAGGCGAAGTCATCGAGGTCAAGGCTGGATTTGCTCGTAACTTTCTCGTTCCGAAAGGGTTGGCTCTCCCAGCGACCCCTGGAAACATCAAGTACTTTGAGCAAAAGCGCACCAAGATCAATGCCGTCCACGTCAAGGAGCGCGAGGCTGCTGCAGAGGTGGCGGCCCAGCTCGCCGGCATCAGCATATCGATAGCCAAGCGGGTCAGCGAGGCCGAGAGCCTATATGGTTCCGTTACCGCAGGGGAGATCGCGGATCTTCTCGAAGCAAAGGGATTCATACTCGATCGCCGACGTATCGATTTAGAAGGTGGCATCAAGACCTTGGGCGAGCATCCGGTGCGGATCGAATTGCACCCCGAGGTTACGGCCGAACTGAAAGTTATCGTGGTGGCTGAAGAGTAGATTAGCAATGCCCAACCCGGACCCAACGGCTTCGGGTCCCTCGCTCGACAGCATCTTCGACGAGTCGACACCGGATTTGCGTGGCTGGTCGCAGCTGTTGCACCGGATGGAAGAACTCCCTCTGCGGCGCCGGCCTGGGCTTCTCGGCTGGGTCGTGTATCACGCCAAGCGCGCTCTGCGACCGTTGGTCAAGGCCCCTCAGAACGAGTATTGGGAATTCCAACGCCGCTACAACCTGGCGGTGCAGCAGTTCTTGTCTACCCATGCGCAGAATCTCGAGGAGTCCCGTCGCGTTCTCGCGGCAGCGATCGATAGGCTGGGCGAGGATCTCCAAGCGGTCCAGGGTAATCTTGTTGGTGATTTGCAGGAGCACCTCGAGCGCCATCGTGCTCACGAAGAGAGGCTGATTCATTTGGAGGGTTTCAAGCGCGAGGGATTCGATGATGTCATGGAGCATATGGACGCAGCCGCCGCTCTTTTGGATCAGAAACTCGACCGTTACAGACGTGAGAGTCAAACCATGTGGGGGAGACTCGGAGGTCTACTTGCCGTAGCGGATGGTGCGGATCCGAAAGTCCTAGTGCGAACCTTGAGCGAACAGAATTATGTGCAATTCGAACAGCGTTTTCGCGGTACCGAGGCAGAGATCGAATTGCGCATTTCGAGATATTTGGATTATCTGAAAGGCAAGTCGAAGGTCCTCGATTTAGGTTGTGGTCGAGGCGAGGCCCTAGAATTCTTACAAAAGAATGGAGTCGCCAATTGCGGCATAGATTCAAGTGCGGAGATGATCAAGATTTGTCATGAGAAAGGGCTCGAAGCCAAGCAGGGTGATCTTCTTGATGAACTGTCCGCCCTAGAAAAGAATAGCTTTGGAGCAATTGTTTCCTTCCACGTAATCGAGCACCTGCCACCGGCAGCCATTGAGAAACTGATCCGTCTGTCTTGGCGCGCTCGGGAGCCCGGTGGAGTTCTCATCTTGGAAACGCCGAATCCACTGGCCTTAGTGGTCGGAGCGGGCAGTTTTTGGCTCGATCCCACCCATTTACGGCCAGTTCATCCAGACGGGCTACGCTTCCAATTTTCGCAAGCAGGATTCGCCGAAGTGGAGATGATTCCACTGCACCCCTTCGGGGCGCAGGCAGAGCTTCCGGAGCTTGATCTCCAAGGCCTTTCTGATCAAACGAAGGTCCTGGCGACACGTGTATTGAAGCTTCGAGACCACCTCAATGGCATTCTCTTCGGACACCAGGATTACGGCATGCTTGGAACCAAGACCCTAGAAGTTTGAGAGTCAGCCTGGGAACGCGCGATGAATATTAGAGCTGCGGATACGCTCGAGAAATTTCTGGAAGACTCAGGAGACGGGCTTTCCGAGTGGCGCCTTCTGTGGGAGTCGGATCGTATATTCCCAGTTCGCAGCCATCGTCCTTTTCTCGGAAAGTTAATGGTCGGATTGAAGCGCCTGCTGCGGCCACTGGTTCACTCTCCACAGGCTGACCTCTGGGAGAGACAGCGGGTGTTCAATTTGGTCCTCTTGTCACACCTCGAGAGCCTGCGGCAGAATGTGTCGAGCCTCAGCGCGGACCTGCAGCTGGTGCGCCAAGAAATCGTCAGGGATTTGCGCGAGGTTCGGGATGATCTAGTCAGCGATTTGAAGAAGAATCATGGCCGAATCAGCCATTTGGAAGAGTTCAAACGCGACGGTCTCAAGGATGTTATGGATCATTCAGACGCACTGTATGCTCTGCTCGATCAGCGCCTGGACCGGATTCGACGGAATCTGGAACCCCTTAAAAACGAAGTGGAGAAACTGTCCGAGTTGCTTGATCGGACTTCGGGTTGAGGCTGTCTTTATTCTTTCTCTTCCCAGGCATCGAGTACGGGCGTCCAGTCGGATATATCTTCCGGCATGCGTTCTCCGACTTTAGGAACATAGAACGCGCGCTGCTGGTACCAAGGTAGACTCAGCGCCTCTTCCCAATGTTTTTCGTACTGGAGAACCGGTTGAGTACCTCGAATGAAGGCTTCATCGACGAGCCTAGTGGCCCCGGCGCCTGGCAGGAGTCCGGTACGGTATTCAACCTTCTGCATGATGATCCCTGGAGGTTCGACGAAGGCGCCACCGTTTAAGAGCCAGCCGCCTTCAATTCCACTCTCGGCGATCTGTCGCCAGATCGGCAGTGCAGCTCTGCTGCCGGTCATGAACTTGCCGATCGAACGATTGACGTCATATCCAATCCAGACGAGGAGGGTATACCGCGGGGTGAAGCCAACGAACCAGGCGTCCGTGTAGGCATCTGTCGTGCCGCTTTTCCCGGCGAGATCCAAGTCGAGGTCGGCTATCGCGGTGGCGGTGCCACGGTCGACAACCCCCTGAAGTAAATGGGTCACTAGGTAAGCGATCTCCGGTTCCATTGCCTTGACGCTATGTGTCTGGTGCTCTTCGAGTGGGCGACCATCAGGATCGGTTACTTTCTCAATAAAATAGGGCTCGACCCAAACTCCCTGATTCGCGAACGTCGAGTAGGCTGCTGCCAATTCGATGGGCAGTATGTCTGCTACACCGAGCGCCAGGGTGGGGTAGGGCGGAAGCTCCGTACGAATGCCGCAACGCGAAGCGAAGTCGATCACGTTGCGTACTCCGACGAGGTCGAGTAGTTTGACCGCCGTGGCGTTCATCGACTTTTCGAGTGCTTGACGGAGAGTCACTATGCCGAAGTACTTTCGACTGTTGTTTCGAGGACTATAGTTCAGAATATTGCCTGTTCCGGGATAGGCCACGGGCGCATCAAAGAGGGTATCCGCCGGGGTAAAACCCATCTCGAATGCGGCGCCCCAGACGAATGGCTTGAATGCGGAGCCAACCTGCCGACGGGCTTGAGTCGCTCGATTGAACTTACTTCGATCGAAATCCCAGCCCCCGGCCAGCGCTCGGATGGCTCCAGTTGACGACTCGATCACCAGCGCAGCACCTTCGACTTCGGGCTCCTGTTCGAGCTGGAGTCTGGATTCACCGCCGCTTGGATCGGCTTTGGCCAGACTGAACCACCCCACGTCTCCCCGACTCAGGAAGCTCGAGACTCGCGGGTTCTTCCCCCAGGATTTTCCGGTGGACAGATCGTGGGAAGTTATTTCGTAGACCTCGGTCCCGATCTTGACGCGAGCCCGTTGACTGTTGGATTCAAGCACGATTCCCTCATTCCACCGTCCGGGCTCCTGAGTTAAGCGCTTCCACGAAGGCAGTTCGGTCTCAGCCAGATTCGCATCTTCCAGATGAGCAATCGGCCCCCTCCAGCCGCGGAAACGATCGATCCGTTGCAAGCCATCTCGCAACGCGGTTTCTACTGCGTTCTGGATCCGAGCATCTAATGTCGTATGAACTTGAAGGCCCTTCTGCAGGAGCGTTTCTTTGCCGTACCGAGTTTCCAAGTCTCGCCTCACGTCTTCGGCGAAATAGGCAGCGAGATCTTCCTTGCGCGTCCGGCGCACTACCTGCAGGGGCTGGGCCAGAGCCTCGTCGAGCTGCTCGTTTGTAATAAACCCTTCTTGTGCCATTCGCCGTAATACGTAATCTCTCCTCGCCGACACCAACTCTGGACGGCGGGCGGGGCTATAGTCGCTTGGCCTCTGCAAGATTGCGGCAAGTGTTGCGGCCTCTACTAACAGGAGCTGGTCGACTGACTTATCAAAGAAATATCGTGCCCCAGATTCCATTCCGTAGTTTCCGTGTCCTAGATACATGATGTTGCAATAGAGCCTGAGAATCTGCTGCTTGCTGTAGGATTTTTCCAACTCGACCGAAAGGAAAGTTTCTTCGATCTTGCGTTTCCAAGTCTTGCTGGGCTGGAGAAAGAGCTTGCGGGCGAGCTGCATGGTGATGGTCGAGGCCCCGAAGGCCCTTCTCCCTTTCCAGAAATTACGCACCACGGCCAAAAGAGCACCGCGTGCATCGATACCGCCATGTTCGAAGAAGCTACTGTCTTCGGCGGCTAGAATGGCCTGCTGCAGAATCAGTGGGATCTCACCCTCTTTCATGAGAATGCGACGTTCCTGAGCATAACTGGCGAACATCTCGCCCTGA
>JAZFTL010000107.1:0-2850 GCA_036446675.1 Thermoanaerobaculia bacterium | reverse complement strand
TACCTGGCAAGGGATCTACCTCTGGGAGCACCGCGGTTCTCCTAAGAATCGTACAGTCGTAGTGCAGATTTTCTCGTAGTCTATGTGACTTCCCTCGAGTACTAAATCACGCAGAGCCATCTCTTCGCGGTCGGCGACGGTCCGGGCCGGATACCTGTTGGGCGCAACCGAATTTCGGCACCAACTTGCTGCTTCAGGAGGTAGCAGATTTGTCGGGAGGAGATGCGGCGAACCGCTGCTCGAGCTTGCGCAGATAGGCCGCGTCCTTTTCCAGATCGGGATGTGAGGTTATTTCGTTGATCTCGACGGTGATCTTGGCCAACTCTATGGCGTGGGCTAGGTCTCCGCGCCGTTCATATTCCAACGCCAGGTTCCAGGAAGTCACTGCTTCGCCGGCCCGGTCCCCGATCTCCCTAAAGATCAAGAGGCTCTGAGTGAGAGTTTCGAGGGTGTCGTCGTATCGTCCCCGTGCGTCATAGATTTGGGAGATATTGTTGAGCGTCGCACCTTCGCCGGCCCGGTCCCCGATCTCCCTTCTGATCAAGAGGCTCTGATTGAGAGTTTCGAGGGCGTCGTCGTATCGTCCCCATGCGTCATAGATTTGGGAGATATTGTTGAGCGTCGTGCCTTCGCCGGCCCGGTCCCCGATCTCCCTCTCCAGCTCGAGGCATCGCTGGTAGTGGGTGAGCGCCTCCGGCAGTTGTGAGTTCAGTCGCAATGCATACCCCAGTTCGTGCTCGAGATCAGCCAGGAGCTTTCCGGGCCGGCTCGACAGTAGCTCGATACCCTCGAAAGCGGTCTCGACGGCAAGTTCCTGAGCGCGACGGCGGGTGAGCCAGCTGGTGAGGTCGAGCAGCAAGGCGGCTCGGTCTGCGGTCTTGGGGGTTTGGTCGACGAGCTTGCGGACATTCGCCACGTGCTGGTGAATCTCTTGACGACCGCTTTCGGGCAATGCCAGCTGGTCGACCTTCTCGGGGAGATCCTGCCAGAGGCTTTGCCCGGCTTTACGCCGATGCTTCAACCAATAGGTGTGGTGGCGGAAGTCCCACAAATCGCCGGCGCGGGTGATGAGGGCTTCGGCATCGGTGGAGTGCAGGAAGAGCAGCCAGCGCAGGTGGCGCTCGGCGAGCCGATCACGGTGCATATTGAGATAGTCGAGAAAGGCGCCTTGCGGCCGACTGCCGCCCTCTTCCCGGGGTAAACCGGTGACCAGGTTGAGGGTTTCCGCACCGTGCTTCGCCAGGGCGCCATAAAGCTTGCCGGTACCGTGCTCCGGGTGATGAGCCGGGTCGTAGGTGCGTGAAGGCAGACCGGCTTCGGCCAAGGTGGTGCGCAAAGTGCTGAGAAAGGCCAGCTTATCGGCTTCGTGCTCGTAGTAGATCAGCAGGAAGAGGGGCAGGTCGGCGTCGATCGCCGCCTGGTGCTGCTCGGCGACCTGGGCCGCGATGGCCCTGTTCTCGGCGCTATGCTCGGCAACTTGCTTGGCGATGGGCGCAACGCCAGCGGTCGATTCAGCCATCGGGCTCCGTCAGGCTGCGCACGTAGGCTTTCAGCGGATAGCGCAGATCGAGCCAGAGGTCGTCGTTTTCGTACTCCACCACAGCGCGCGATTGCAAGAAGGGCTCGACCCCCGGCACCCAGCCTGTCCGGCTGCCGAGCACCGCACCCAGCACGGCGACGGCCTCGCCGCGGATCATCGGTTGGTATTCCTTTTTGATCTGGCTGAAGACCTGCGCCAGATCGTCTGCGCTCACCGCCTCGCCGTCGCGCAGCGGGGCATAGTTGGCCGCCTCGCGGATCACCCGGGCGGTCTCGCGGAACAAGCCGCCGCCGATCAGCAAGATTTCGTCGAATAGCTCCTCCGGCAGCACCTGCGGCTGGGCCAGCCGGCGCTTGATGAAGCTCCGCATCAGGCCATAGCCGCCCAGCTCATGGTCGAGATCGGGGCGGTCCTCCATCTTGCTGAGGTGGGAATAGAGGCGCGCGGCGGGGAAGGCATAGGTCTGCTCTTGCGGAATGCGGCTGCCGGGCAGGGCGCGAAAGTAGACCGGTAGGGTGTAGATGATCGACAGCTGCGGCTGTACCAGAGTTTCGTAATGCTCTTGAAAGAGTTGCTGGTGCATCTCCTTATGGGCCGATGACTCGCCTTTTTCCAGGTCGTCGACGATCACCAATACTTCCCGTCCGGAGCGGTTCTCCAGATCCTGCGCCAGGCGGTTGACGATATCGATGAGGTCTTGCACCCGCGGTTCGAGGATTTGTTTCTGCTCGGTTCTCCATTCCCGCCGGTTCTTGAGCGTCGCCCTGAAAAAGGCCAGCCAGGCGTCTCCCCGAGCGCCGACTGCGGTCTCGGCCGCCTCGCTTTTGAGGAAGGTTTTGACCATCTCCCGCCCCCAAAGGTCGAGCTCGTCCGCCAGCTGCTTGGGCATATCATGCTCCTTGCCCAGTCGCACCAGGCCGCGGCCGATCTCTACCAGCAGGCCGTCGTGGGTTAGATGCACCGAGTCGTTGCCGAAATCAGCCGTGGTGAGGAAGAGGGTGAGGTAGCGCTGCTGTATCTCCGCCGAGGCGGCCAATCAGCGTAGCTCGGTGGTCTTGCCGCTGCCGCGGTGGCCGCAGAGGAAGGCGTGCAGCGGCTCGCGACAGTCGCCGAGGTCGAGTTTCAGCCGTTGTAGCTGGGGTTCGTTGCGCTCGACGTAGAGATCGGACTCCGGATCGACCGCCAACTGCGGGTCGAAAACGATCCGCAAATCTCTCAAGCTGCCGGCTTTCTCGGGCCTATGGTGCTTAGGCATGGCTCATTCTACCCTGATTGTGGTGTTTCCTAAGCCACTTTCCTGCGGCCGTAGC
>JAZFTL010000106.1:0-7095 GCA_036446675.1 Thermoanaerobaculia bacterium | reverse complement strand
AGTCGTAGTGGACTCAATTCGCCGGCTAGGACTACCTCCAGTACCGCCCTCGCAGGATCGAGAGCCATCTGTTCCCGGTCAAGCTCCGGACTGTCGACGAACGCATCGATTTTCAGACCGACGATCGCGGTCAGCAGGCTCGCCAGGTGATTTTCAGAGGCGCGATCGACGATCGGAGCCTCGATCCAGAAGTCATCGCCCCTTTTGGCGAGGAGCAAGCGACGACCGTTCGAAGTGAGCGAGATCCTCTGAATGGCTGCGCGGCTACCCTTGAAGAGACTTCGATCCCGCCAGTCTCCCGGTTCTTTCGAGATACTCGACCAGATAGAATCCCGCACGACATAGACGTCTTCGACACCTTCGACTTGGACGATCATCGTATTGGAAGCCGGCACCTCGCTGCCGATGCGCAGCACTCGATCGCCGTTGGAGGTCTTCAGCCGTACAACCGCTCGAGGAGGCTCCAGTCCGAGGGAAGCAGGATCGACATCTTGTAAAATCCGCTCCTTCTCGAGGGTAACGAGGGCGTCGACAAACCGATTGATCAGCTGTTGATCCCCCGCCGCGTTGTGCGGATGAATCATCCGCCAGTCTGGGGCAAGATCAGGGTCATCTGAACTCTTCTCGCCGTCGACCGTTGTGGCGCTCACCTTAGCGCGCTCTAGGTGCACACTATTCTCGCCCAGCTCGAGGGTAATCGACTCCACCTGGTGAGCCTCCAGGCGAAAAATGCGCTGGGCCGACGCAGCACGATCTTCCGAGGAGGGCAATTCGCGTTCGACGAACCAGATAAAGGCAAGTAACCCCCCAACCAGGAGAGCTAAAGCGATCAGTGTCTTTTGACTCATGCGCTATCTCCTGCGGCGGTAGTAGATTCCCACCCCGGTCGCTACGACCAGGCCCGGAAGGACTCCGAGCACCAACCAAGTGAGCCGGGTCAGCTGGCTCTTGGTGAGACTCAATCGCACCTGCTCCGGTTTTTTGGGAGGTATAGCGACCAACGATTCGCGCTCGACGAGCCAATTCATTATATTGCTGAACAGCGCTTCGTTGGGCGCGTTCTGCAACTGGCCGTTCGAAAGAAAATCGGCATCACCGATGACCACCATCCGCAGGGATCCAGCTGGATCTCCCTGAGGTTCGGCTGCACCGGCGAGCTCCTCTAGGTCGACTCCAGGCTCATCGAGGGAGCCTGAATCACCTACCCCTTCGAGTTCATCGATCTGATCGAAGCCGGGAGTATCGACGGGCTCCGGCGGCGACGACTCGACCGCCACCCCGAGCGATACCGGTCCCTCTAGATCCTCTTCCTGCTTTTCGACCTTACCGAGATCCGTGAGATTGGTTTCACCCCAGCCCTCGGAACTGGTCTTCAAGAGCTCGGTCGTCGTATAGCCCTCGACGTCCAGAGCGGACACCGAACGAGCCAGGGGAATAATAACCGGCACCTGAGCTCGACTGAGTGGCCGCGTAATAGCGTGGTCTCCATATGAATTTACGAAGATGGTCTCAGCGCCGAAGAACGGCAACGGATTCGCCGGGTCGACGACGATGTTGTCCCCAACCTCGACGCCGTAGTCGGCGAGCAGGGATTCCAAGCCTGCCACGACGAGGCCGCCAGCATCTCGAAAGACAGGATCGAGCGCTACCAGGAAGTGTCCCCCCTGATCCAAATAGGCCCGGAGCATGACAATCTCCGGCTCTGCGAAGTTCGAAGTTGGGCCCGCGATGACAATCAAATCGGTATCGGCCGAGACCTCAGTCTCCCCAAGCGTAGCCCAGTCTTCGACCATGATGTTGTCGTCTTGAAGGATGCTCCTGGCTCCTGTCAGACCTCTCGGACCCGGGTCGTCTAGTCCCAGTTCTCCGTGTCCTGTAGTGAACAGGACTTTGGGTTGGCTTGTCTGAGTCACCTCGAGAAGCGCTGAAGTAAACGCCTGTTCGCCCTTGAACCCGGTCATTTCGGGTGCCTGACCGTACTGCATCCCCGAGTAGTCCATTTCCGAAAGATCTGAGGTCTGGACCACTTTACGGCCCGCAGCGCTGTCGAAAACCACGACATTGATCTGCGAGATCTCGTATTGATCCACAATGCTCTGCGCCTCGGCCATATTCTTGTCCGGATCTACTTCTCGGACCTTGATCTGCGGTGATGCCGCTTCATATCGGTCCATCAACTCGCGGACCGGACTGTAGAGCTGGTCTTCAGGGCTCATAAAGACGACGACCTCGACTTCCGTCTCCAGATCTCGCAGTATGTTCTCGGTCTTTTCGGAAAGCGTGAAGATCTGACTCGTGGTCCAGTCGGCGCGATGATGGTACTTCCAGCCAAAGTAGTTGACGATTCCCAGCAGCATCACCGCCAGCACGATTCCGACTCCGAGAGTCGAAGCCTGCGCGTAGCGACCCGCCGTAAATTTCCGAGTGTCAGCCATCAGTTTCTCTACCTCCACTTTCTGGCGTGCAGTGCGCGGGCCGAAAGAAATATAAAAAAGAGAGTTGCCGAGATGTAATAGGTCAACCTTCTGGTATCGACGATGCCTCTGCTGAAATCCTCCATATGCTGCCAGAGATTCAGATACGAAAAGACCTCCTTCACGACTTCGCCTCTAAAAAGGCCCTCCAGAAGTCCGAAGGAGAAGAGCGGCATCAGCATGGCGAAGGTGAGAATTGCCGCTACGAGTTGATTGCGCGACATAGCCGAAGCGAAAAGACCGATGGCGAGGAACACCGATCCGATCCCGACAATGCCGACGTATCCGGCGGCAACCGGCCCCCACTCCACTGCGCTGTAGTAGGACAGAATCAATGGATACGCCAGAGTTGGAGCCCAAAGGAATACATAGAACAACAGCGACGCCAGATACTTGCCGACCACAACCTGCCCTGCCGTGACAGGCGAGGTCATCAAGACCTCGATGGTGCCGCTGCGGCGCTCTTCGCTAATCAGTCGCATCGTCAAAACCGGGGTCATAAAAAGCAGGACGAGCCAGAAAAAAACCGTCTGACCAAAAAACAGCTCCAGTGGTGCTCCGACCCCGGACTGCGGGTTGTTGAGGAAACTTATGATCAGCCAGAAGACCGCCCCATTAACCAGTAGAAGAAGTGCGGCCACGACGTATGCCAGGGGCGATAGGAAGTAGGACCGCAGCTCCCGCACCAAGTTCGCTACGATTCCTCTCATGACCCCACCTCCTCAGTGCTGTCGTCTGTCGCTGCCTCGACTGCGCCGCCATCCTCCTCGCGAGTGGTCAGACGCACAAAGACGTCTTCAAGCGAGGCGCCCTCTGCCGTCAGACCGAGAAGAATCCATTTCTTCTGCACCGCTGCCTGAAACACCTCTTCCCGCGGATCGGCTGATTGATCGCACTCCAGGAGAAAATTCTTCTGACCCTCTTCCTCGCTCCCTGAGGCTACCGAGATCACTCCGTCGACAGACTCCAGCACTGCAGCGGCTCCCGGCGGATCTCCTTTCAAGCTCACTCGGAGCACGGTATTTCCGACCCAACTCTCGCGTAAGCTCTCCGGCGTTCCTGCAGCGACGATCCGACCGCGGTCGATGATGATGACCCGATCACAGAGCAGTTCGACCTCGGGCAGAATATGCGTAGAAAGCAACAGGGTGCGCTCTTTGCCGAGATCCTTGATCAGCTGCCGAATCGCCACGATCTGCTTGGGATCAAGCCCGACCGTGGGCTCATCCAACACCAGGACGCTGGGACGGTGCAAAATCGCCGCAGCCAGCCCCACCCGTTGCCGGTAGCCGCGAGAAAGGGTGCCGATGATTTGCCGTTGGACGTCGTCCAGCAGACAGTCACTCAGGGTTTCAGCGATGGCGCGACGCGCTGCCGACCTGCCGAGACCTTCCAGCATGGCTCGGTTGGCAAGATATTCGGAAACTCGCATCTCCTCATACAGAGCAACGCTCTCCGGCAGGTAACCGATATTTCGTCGAGCCGAGGTCGGTGCCGTCAAGAGATTCACTCCGGCAACGGTGATCTCACCACTGGTCGGCGGAACGAATCCGGTGACCATTCGAATGGTGCTCGTCTTACCGGCTCCATTAGGCCCCAGAATACCGACGATCTGACCGTCATCTACGCTGAAAGAGATCTGGTCGACCGCCGTAAAGTCGCCATATCGCCGAGTTAGATTCCGCACTTCAATCATTCACAGTACTCCTACTTACTCCGCTGCATTCGTCCGTTAGGAGGTTCGGTGTCACCCCTGGATTCTGCCCATAATCAAGCAAAAATGATGCCCAGCAGCTCCCCCGGAAAAGAGCGACTATACCGCATGCAGAGTGCCAAATCAGCTCGCTCGAAAGCTCATCCAGATGCCAACTTGGCCCGACTCGACGAAACCCTCTCCCCCTGTTGCCTACACTATTGTATTCTCTCTCCATGATCGACGATTCGCCGGTTCCGGCATCATGAAATCCGCATACGAACTCGCGTTGGAACGCCTCGAGACCCAGGGAATCAGGCGACCCGACGAGGCGGTCATGGATGAGGCAACTCGATCAAAAATTGCCGAGCTGCGTAATCAGGCGGAGGCAAAGCTGGCCGAAATGGAAATTTTGCATCAGGATCGGATGGGTAAGCTGGGGGATCCTCACGCCCAAGATGTTGAGCAGCTCGACTACGTCCGTGAGCGCCGACGGATTGAAGAGGCCTGCGATTACAAAGTAGAGCAGCTCCGAAGCAAGACTTAGGGTTCGCGTGGCTGCGGGAATTCTTCGAAGAAATCACGCATCGAGCGGACACTGCCACAAAGGTAGACGGCATCTTCGGCGAGAAACTGAAACTCAGGGCCAAGATCGACGAGCAGTTGCTCGGCACGCTCCACCGCAATCACTGAACAGCCGGTGCGAGCTCGAATTCCCATTTCAGCGGGATATCGGCCTGCAAACGTCTTGCCCTCGACCTTGAAGACTTTGAGTTGCGGATCAACGGCGATCGCCTCTTCGCCCAGGAGTCTTCGGGCCAGGATCTGACTCGAGATCTGACTGATTGAGAGGGCAAAGTCGGCGCCGGCGCGGTGAATTTTCTCTACATTTACGGCTCGATTAACCCGCGCAATAACCGGTAGATCGGGCGCTAAGTCCTTCAAGATTACGGTCGCAAAAAGAGTTGCCGTGTCCGTGTCGAGGGCCAGAATGACTGCCTGCGCCGATTCGATGCCGGCATCGGACAGGACTTGGGGATCGAGCACGTCGCCGTGTAGATCTGCGGCGCTGGTCGAGTCGCGGTCAATAACTTTGACCTCCTCGCCGAACTCTCTCAGCAGCTCCACCACCTTCCCTCCAACCTCACCACAACCGGCCACTACAAAAGGTCCTGAGCGTCGGAACGCCCGTGCGCCGCGAAATAACTCCTCGAACCGAACAAGGCTCTCCTCACTGCCGGCCAGAATAAGAATTCCATCCGCCTCGATCAGCATCTCGGGCCCGGCCGGAGCCACCAGCCCACCACCTACCCACTGCCCGATAACGGTCACGCCGGTTCGCTCTGGGAGCCGATTTTCATGCAAATTCTTACCAACCAACTCACTATCACCGGGAATCCGTAACTCCCGAACTTTGAGTTTTCTGCCGAGCTGCTGGGCTCCTGCTACCGTGGGCCGAACCTTCTCACTGGCTCGGGCCGCCAGGGCTGCGCCCAAAATATGCCGCGGCGTAAGCACCGCCGAGGCTCCAGCCAGCATCATCGGTTTACGGTGAAACGGCTCTTCGACGAGGGCCAGAATCTCTTTCTTAAATCCGAGCTGGCGCGACCCCAGGGTCAGCGCCGCGTTCTCATCATCTGTGCCATTGGCAACCACGGCGCGCGCTTTTTCGAGACAGACCCTCTCCAGCACCCCATCATCCAGACTACCCAGCACCACCTGGTGTCCCTTGGCCAAGACCCGCCGCGCGGCGCCCTCCTCCTCTTCAATGACCAACGCGGGTACTCGCGCCAGTTCCAGCTCTTCGAGGAGAGTCGCGACAGCTGGTCCATAGTGATAGACGAGAACATGATCTTCGAGATCGGTGGTTCCGGAAGGAACTCGCACCTCGAACCGTTCTTCCAAAAAGGGAATGAGGTAGACCGGCACAATCAAGAAGATGAGAAAGACGCCGAAAAACTGGACGACCACGACAAACAGCACCATCGCCGGGTGTGTCCACGCCGCATCAGAACCATACCCAGTGGTCGAAAGAGTTTCAGCGGCCCACTCCAGACTCTGCCAAAACCCTCTGGGCTGACCCTCGAGTACCGCCATCCCTACCATGTAGATCAGGGCAGTAGCGATCAGCACAAGAAAAACTGCGCCAATCAGAATCAGCAGCCGTTTTTGAGATCGCAGCATGGGGAACATCTTAACTCGTCAGGCGCGTCACATTCTGGCGCAGACCGGACTGCTCCGACGACTGGCGGGCTGCTAAAGTTACAGGGTGAAGGTTCGGTTGGACAAATGGTTGCAAGTCGCGCGGATCTTCAAGACCCGCAGCCAAGCGACGCGCGCCTGCACGCTGAGTCGCGTGCGCGTTAACGGCGTGATCGTCAAACCCCATCGCAACCTGGCTCTCGAAGATCGTTTGGAGGTCAAGCAAGGCGACTGGCTCCGTGTCTTCATCGTCAAAGAACTCCGGGACAAACAACTTCCCAAGGCCGAAGCCGCAAGAGTCTATGAAGATCTCAGCCCGCCCAAGCCCGTCCTCGACCCCATAGAGCGGTTGGCGCGCAGACGCCCGGCCCCACGCGAGAAAGGCGCCGGCCGGCCGAGCAAGAAGGAGCGCCGGGAAATGGAGCGGTGGAGGGGTTGAGACCGGCAGTCTGAAATTCGACTAACCTATGAATCGAGGAGTAAACAATGCGCCATGAGAATTGGAAGTGTCCAAAGTGCGGTAACAATGACTACTCCACCGGAGAGATCAGAGTAGCCGGTGGTTTCTGGTCGAAAATATTCGACGTGCAAGCCAGCAAATATGCAGCTGTAACTTGCCAACGATGCGCCTATACGGAATTCTACAAAGGCTCAACTTCAACGCTTGGATCTGTGTTTGACTTCTTCACTCAATAGACGAAGGGCTCTTCGAGACCGATCCAGAAA
>JAZFTL010000105.1:0-3434 GCA_036446675.1 Thermoanaerobaculia bacterium | reverse complement strand
GCGCGTACATTACCACCATGCGATCAAACGGCTGAAGGCGTTGCTGGATTAGTGCCGGATGCGAGAGCGGGATGACATGAACGAGCAGGACATCGAGCGGGCAGCAGCAGAGCTGGGGTCAGACGTCGAAATAGACGTCGAGCGAGTAGCCCGGCGCGTCGTGGCGGAGCTACGGACGAAGCCGGTTCCTGCGGTGTGGTGGCGGAAGCCTTCCATGCTTCGTGCTGCTGCGGTTGCTGCTATTCTCGTAACCGGAGGCGTGCTCGTCGATAGGATCGCAGAGAATTCTGCCGAGGACGGCGCCGCATCGCCTCTACCCGTGGGCCTCGAGGAACTCTCCACCACGGGACTCAACGAAGTGCTCGATTCGCTGGACCTGTTTACCCCGGCTTCTGAACTGACGCCTGCTTCATGGAACGATTTTGACGAAGAGCAACTGCGCGAGCTTTTAGTCGCGATGGAGGGATAGATGCGAAAGGCATTTCTGGGAGCCCTGTTGGTTTTCGTGGTCGGGCCGCTGGCGGCACAGGAGCCGGTGGGGCCCGGACGGGAGGTCCTACGCCAGCAGGTGCTGGAGCGGTTCACGCAGAACTTCATCCGAGAGGCGGGGCTGACCGAGGATCAGCGTGCCGAGTTTCGCCAGACGCTGCAACGCCATTTCCGAGAGCGGGGGCGATTTGCTCAGCGACGCCGCGGGCTGCTTCGCGCCATCGAGGAGCAAATGCGCCCCGGGGTCGCTGCCGATGAAGACAGCGTGACCCGTGTGGTGGAATCCATAGTGGCGTTAGGCGAAGAGATGGCCGCTGCTGTCCGTGCCGAGCAGGAGGAGTACGCCGGTTTCCTCGCCCCCGTTCAGCGGGCGTTGTTGGTGATCCATTACGAGAGATTCCAGCGGCAAATCGAAGGCGTCCAACGGCGGGGAATGCAGCGGCGGGGCAATCGGCCCGGGGGTCCGCCGAATCGGGGTAACGTTCTACGGGACTAGCTGGGCATTCGCCCATTCGCTTACCCCGGATTCGTTAGCCTAGATGCTCCCCAGTAGGAGCCTGATTTTCTGCCACCAACAAACCGGCTATATTCCCCGGCCCACTGCCCGAGTGGCGGAATGGCAGACGCGCCGGACTCAAAATCCGGTGGGGGCAACCTCGTGTGAGTTCGACTCTCACCTCGGGCATGTCATTACCGGACAACGAGTTAGACTGAAATTACACTGGCCCTGAAAGGGGCCATTTTCGCGCCAGGGTGTGCTCAGAGTGTACTTTTTAGTGATAATGGATTCTCAAGAAGCTTTTCTGAGACGACCGGAGAACAGGGCGGGCCAGCCTTTGATCGTGGGGGCGTTGTAGCGGCAGTCCGCGAAGCACGCAGGCCGACGAGCACACCCCCTCTACCCTGTGGACGAACGTTCTGGGACTGTAGGGCGGTAGGTCCAGCTCTACACTTGCTTGAATATCGAGGAAACGCTTGGGATGTCTTTCCAGCGAGTGCGAATAGACTCGGCTCGGCGAAGTACCTTCTTGTGTAAATCACTGCTTTGTAGGTCTTCTTCGTCTTTACCGCCCTTGCCGTTGTCTTTTCCATTGGACCTGCCGTCCAATAGACCCATGGGTTGGATTTCAAACTTCTTGAGGCGCTTTTGGATCTTGCGCATGGTTTCACTCGGATGTCGCAAATACTCGGAGCCACGTACACGAATAAAACGCCAACCCAATCGTTCCAATGTCATTTGCTTGTGAAGACCGGCTTCGAGAGCTTCCCGGGTAATTTCCCGGTCACCGTCACATTGAATGGCCACTCTATTTCCGCGCGTACCGACGACGACCAGGTCGATCGTAAACTCTCCCACTGGGCATCCAATGATGGTTTGATACTTGGCTTTGACCAACTCCTTGTGAACCTGTCTTTCCAATTCTGAATTCAACTTGCGCTCGGCTACTTCAATATTTTTGGGTCTCAGGCCCGCAGGATCTTGCGCATGAGTGATCATTCTCAAACGTAGATCATTGGGTTTCAAATCTTTCTGCGGATCCAACGAGTGAACGATCCACAGTTGATCGCGGGCTCGACTCGCGGCCACGTTGAACACCTTCTTGGCGTCGTCGCGTACTCTCAGGTGCAAAGGCCTGCCGGACTCAGCGGGACTGTTGACCATCGAGATGAATATCACATCCCGTTCATCGCCCTGAAACTGCGAAGCATTCCCGCAAAGAACGCGCCGTCTCTGATACTCTGAAACAGTCAGTCGACGCCGCAAAATCGAGTCAATGTAGACAGCTTGCTGGGTACCAACCATCGAGATAACACCAATCGTGGAATCCTGGTATTCGTCCAGTCGAGTTACGGCAAGAACCAGCGACACCAACTCTAGTGCCTCCTTCTTGTTGATCTTGTCGTTCTCAACGGCACCTTCCACACGGTGAGCGATCAAGTGGGGGGTGAAGGGGCTGGCCGAGGCTTCGCGAAGAGGTTTTATCTCGCCACCATAGCACATCTGATTGCTGAATTGGATGATGTCGGGCACGCATCGAAAATGTTCAACCAGTCGAATGGTTCCACCGAATGACTGTCGAGCCAACGCATAAACAGAGGTCTTGGCGTCATATAGGGTCTTATTGGGGATATCGATCAGGATTTCATCAATGAGCTCGTGGACCTGATCCGTCTTGGATCCAACGGCGTAGGGACTTACCTGCTCATGATCTCCCACAACCACTACTTCTTTGGCTAGGGCAAATGCCACCAGGCCAAGCACATCACACTGACTGGCCTCATCGATAATCAGAACATCGAAGCGAGTTGTTGCGATATCGAAACTTTCGACCACTCGAGAAAGGGGCATGATCCAGACAGGCACGGCCTCACGACACTTCGCCAAGGTCTTCTTGGCCTCTTCCTTGAGTATTCGAACGTGCTTGCCAGTTCCTTTCCCTATCTTCTGGTGCAGACCCAGCCAACCATTCAAGGCCTGTTGTTGCTCCAGCCCTGTGCGTTCAAGCTGGGCTAGCCAGGACAGCTTTTCCACGTACTGACCCGTTAGCTCTTGTACATCTTCTGTGAGCTCATTCAACTTGCTTTGCAGTTGATCCAGATCTGTTTGTGCTCGGTCCTCCAGTACCTGTTCCCAGAGGCGGTGAGTCCAAGCAGCCTCAGGATCACCGGGAAGCTCTCCGCCGGCGTGGGGCGCCTTGCGTGCTTCAATCTCTGTAACCCATGCCGGCGCAACGGGCTTCAACGTTTCCAACAGAGCTATTCGGCGAAGATGCCCGTCCTTCAAATCATTCAGCTTCAGCAATTGATCCCACGTTTGTCGGTAGGTATCGAAGTTCGCTTTACGGATGCCGGAGCGAAACATCTTGATGATCGGGTAGGAATCAGCCTTCCGTGAAAAGCCATCCAGGTACTCGACCCAGTCATCTTGCTGCGATTCCAAGGTT
>JAZFTL010000104.1:0-8055 GCA_036446675.1 Thermoanaerobaculia bacterium | reverse complement strand
AGCGAACCGATATCTGGGCCTTCGGAGTGGTGCTTTGGGAGATGCTGACGGGCGAGCAGATTTTTGCCGGCCCTACCGTGACCGATGTTCTGGCGGCAGTTCTCAAGACGGAATTGGACTGGAATCTGGTTCCCGAGGGCGTCCCGACCCCCATTCGGACTCTCTTGCGCCGCTGCCTGGAGCGCGACTCCCAGCTCAGACTGAGAGATATCGGTGAGGCTAGGATCATTCTGGAAGGGGGGACTCTGGACGACCCGGGAGCAGAGGTATCCAGTCAACGGAATGAGGTCCCGAAGTGGCGACGGGTACTGCCGTGGGCGGTGGCTCTCGGTGCGTTGATTCTGGCGGTGGGCCTGCAACTCGAGGACGAGGGCGCCGCGCCGACCTCCCCGGTGCCGGCAACCACTTTCACCGTCCTGACACCGGAAGCTCATTCTTTGCCGAACGATACATCTCCAACCCTGGATATTTCGGCCGATGGTCGAACCTTGGTTTTCGTAGCCGAGGGCGAGAGCGGAAAGCAGATCTTTCGACGTAGCCTGGATCGTCTGGAGGTAGTGCCGATCGACGGCACCCGAGGCGCTCAGCATCCGTTGATTTCGCCGGACGGTCGGTGGGTAGCCTTCTTCGCCAATGGCAGCCTCAAGCGCGTTCCGATCGAGGGCGGGGTCCCCTTGACTCTGGCAGAGGCGGCGAACAATCGAGGAGCCGCATGGAGCCCGCGAGGTTCGATTGTACTGACCCCTACCTTCGACAGTGGCCTAGTGGAAGTGCCGGCGACCGGGGGTGAAATGAGGGTTCTCACCACCCTAAACGAGACGGCAGGGGAGCGTACCCACCGCTGGCCACAAGTACTTCCTGATGGAAATTCCGTCCTCTTTACGGTCGGTGATCTCATGAGTCCTGGAGATTACGACAGTGCCAAGATCGATATCGTGCGACTCGATTCCGGGGAACGTAAGACCGTACTCGAAGGGGCCCGCATGGCCCGCTATGTAGAGCCCGGCTACCTCCTCTTCCAGCGGGAGACAACCCTACTGGCACAGGCATTCGATCTCGAGCGGCTCGAGACCGTGTCGGAGCCGTTCTCGATTCAGGAGAGAGTCGGCGGTGAAAAGAGCAGTGGAGCCGGCTTCTTCGCTGCAGTAGGCAGCACCTTGGTTTTGGTACCCCAAGACTCGATTCCCAACGAGCGCCACCTCGCTATGGTGGAACGCGATGGTCGAGAGCAGAGACTGGCGTTGTCTCCTGATCGGTTTGTCCAGCCGCGCTTCTCTCCCGACGGCAACCGTATCGCTTTTGTCATCGGATCCGGCGCTGCGGCTGACGACGACATCTGGATCTATGATCTACAATCCGAACGCTTGGACCGCCTAACATTTGGTAAGGGTAATGGCATGCCGATCTGGTCACCGGACGGCAAGCGGATTGTCTTTGTTCGAGGTGGCACCGGTGAAACGGGGCTGTTTTGGAAACCGTCCGATGGCTCCGGAAGGGCAGAGAGGTTTTGGGAACACAACCAAGGAGTTCTGATCCCCAACTCTTGGCTTCCAGGCAGCCGTACCCTCGCCTTTACCAGTGCATCGGGAACAGTCGACGTCTATCTTTTGGAGCTCGACGAATCTTGGCACGCGGTCGAGGCGGCGCCTCTGTTAACGAATCCTTGGGTCGAGTGGGGGGCGGAATTCTCAGTCGATGGTCGTTATGTAGCGTATGCGTCGTTGGAGACCGGCATATTTGAGGTATTTGTGCAGTCCTATCCCTCCGGCGGAAAGTGGCAGGTGTCGGAGGGAGAGGGGAGATCTCCGGTATGGTCTCGGGACGGCAAGAAACTCTTTTTCGCGCAAGGCGATACGATGATGGAGGTCAGCGTAGATACCACTGGGGTTTTTCGGGCCGGAACGCCTCAGCCGCTGTTTGCGGGACCCTACTACAGTGGAGCGCCGATTCGAGACTTCGACGTTGGCCCGGATGGCAGATTCGTCTTGATTCGGCGTACCGTCGATGCGACCGTGCCACTCGGTCTCAAGGTGATTCAGAATTGGGCGGCGACTCTTCCTGAAGAGTTAAGGGCTCGCTGAACCTAAGTCGATGACTTCCCACGCCGACCGCACCGTCCTCTCCGCGACGATTGTCGCCGGGGCGATGATTGCCCAGCAGATCGGCGGCAAGGCGGCCCGCGACGCGTTTTTTCTCACCCACTTCGACGTGTCGTCGCTTCCCACGATGATGGTAGTTGCCGCCCTCGTCTCCATTGGAGTGGTCTACGGGATGATGGGAAGTCGACCGGCGTGGTTGATGCCGCGGGCTTTTGCAGCCAGCGGCCTGATCATGCTCGCCGAGTGGTACCTGGCCGGTAGTCAACCTCGAGTGATTGCAGTGGCCCTTTACCTGCATATATCGGTGTTCGGTTCGATCCTGATCTCCGGGTTCTGGTCGCTGGTGACGGAGTGCCTTGACCCGCATACGGCCCGGAAGCGATTGAGCCACATCGGCACCGGCGCGGTGGTCGGGGCCCTCATCGGTGGAATCCTGGCGGAGCGCGTCGGAGCATATTTTTCCCTGACCGCTATTTTCCCCGTTCTCGCAGCGCTCCATCTGGCCTGCGCGGTACTTATTCTGCTCCTCAAGCCGAGCGCTGAGGAGCGGGAAGCCGATGGTGGCGACGAGAATCAGGGGGTTCGATCAGGATTGGCGGTCTTTAAGCGCTTGCCCTACCTTCGAAACCTGGCATTTCTGGTATTTCTCGGTGCAATGAGTGCTGCCCTCATCGACTACGCCTTCAAGGCCCAAGTCGCGGATTCGATCCTCGGTGGCGAAGCCATGATGCGGTTCTTCGCTCTCTACTACACCGGCATCGGGATTTCGACACTTTTGGTCCAGAGTACTCTGAGCAAGAGGTCACTGAAGCGTCTCGGCCTCGGCACTACCGTGGCCTCTCTGCCGGCGTCGGTGATCGTCGGTAGCTTGGGTATGTTGGCGGTTCCCGGGCTCGCCAGCGCGGTGGCGGCTCGCGGTGGAGAGGCCACATTCAGAAGCTCACTCTTCCGCTCGGCCTATGAGCTCTTCTACTCACCGGTTAGCCGGCGCGACAAGCGAGCGACCAAGACGACCATCGATGTTCTCAGCGAACGCTTAGGCGACGCATTCGGGGGCGTGGCGGCGAAGCTTCTGCTGCTACTTGCACCCCTGGCTGCCCGCTCATTGATCGTTGGCCTGGCAGCTTGCCTGGGGGCGCTGGGTGTTTGGATCTGTCGCAGACTGAATCAGGGTTACATCGAGGCCTTGGAGGCGAATCTATTGAGCCGTGAGGTCCGGAAGGGCCAGGATCAGGACGAGAGCGCGGGAATCCACGACACATTTATGGTGCAGAGAGAGGAGTTGCAGCTGCAGTCGGTCCTTTTCTCCGTGGAGGGCGGTCTTGGGCCGATCAGCGAGGTAGCGCCCAAGACCGAGAACGTCACCGTCGAAAGAGATTCGGCGGGCAGCATACATAGTTCGGAGGCTACCACCCGAGAGGGTCTGATCGATCCACTGGTGCTCCGATTGATGGAGTTGTGCTCGAGGAACCCCACCAAGGTCCGACAAGCTCTGGGAGGCGCGCCGCTCGAACCGATGTTGATTCCGCAAGCTATTCTATTGCTCGGCAGCGACAAGGTGGCACGTCAGGCTGCCCAAGCCCTGGCTCCACTTGCAGAAAAGATCAGCGGCCAGTTGGGGGATGCGCTGCTCGACACTGAACTCAACTTCGCAATTCGCCGCCGCATTCCCGGTGTTCTTGCGGCAGCCTCCTCCGGCCGAGCTGTTCCACCGCTGGTCAACGGACTCGACGACCTCCGGTTCGGAGTGCGCTTTCGCTGTGCACGGGCGCTGGCCCGTCTCCACCAAAGAGGGGTGGCATCGACGCTTACGGAAGACCATATTTTCGGATTCGTTCTCAGGGAGGTGAAGGTAGATCCGCGCATTTGGCATGGGCGGCTCGTCTCCGAAGAGACCGCGGAAAGAGATCCTTCCAGTTTCGAATCGGTCTCCCGTCGGCGGGCCTACCGCAGATTGGAGTACATCTTTACGCTGCTGTCCCTGAGGCTGCCGCGCCAGCCGCTGAAGATCGCCTTCCGTGGCCTCCGCAGTGAAGACCAGCACCTCAAAGGGACTGCGCTGGAATACCTAGAGAGTGTTCTGCCGGCCGAGATTCGCAAGTATATCTGGCCCTATTTGACCCAAGCACCGCAAGCCGCCGGGAAGGCTCGGGCCCAGGAGGAGATCGTCTCGGATCTACTACATTCAATTGCTTCAACCGACTCGAATGTAGGCAATAGCAAGTAGTCGAAGAGACCTGGGAACAGCGGCCAGGAGCCTGCAGACTAGCCTGAACTTCTCACCAACTTTCTACTACGAGAACGCAAGTACATGAATCTACCGCGTTACCCAGCTTCTCGCTCCTCGACGTACTGCGAGAACGCCTGCGACGCTACGAAGCTGGAAGCCTTGTATCTCCAAGTACTTGCGCCCTCTCGCTACGAATCCGGTGAGAAGCTCAGGCTAGGGCACGGTTCTGTTTGGGGAGGGCGACTGTTTGCTTGACGGTCAGCGAGGGCGTCGATATTATGTCGATATGAAAACGATATCGGTAGCAATATTGGAGCCGGACTACGAGGCCTTTCGCCAAGCTGCACAGAAAGAGGGGCGTCCGATCGCTCAACTGATTCGCGAGGCAATGGCCTTTTACCGTCATGAGAGGTTGGAGGTCAACCCGCGCTTGACGGATTTACCCGTCTTACCCGGTCCACGGCCGCGGCGCGGCATACCGAGCCGGGCGGTGATCTACGACGAAATCTACGACGAACGCTTTGGGTCATGAAACGGGGTCTCGACACCAACGTCCTGATCTACGCTCACCTCCCGGCTTTCGAAGTTCATGGCCAGGTCCGACGATTTCTTCTCGAGCAACTCCAAACTCCCGACGTCACTCTTGTTATCACTCCGAGCGTCCTGCATGAATTCATTCACGTCGTTACCGACACGCGAAGATTCGAGGCCCCTCTGACAACGGCAGAGGCGGCGGCGGTCGCTCGGCTCTATCTTGGGAAGTCCAATGTTGATTGCCTGGCTCCCGACGGCAAGATTTTTCTTGAAGCCCTCGGGTTGTTGGAGCGCTATGATCTCGGGCGTAGGCGGATCGCCGACACCCTCTTCGCCGCGACTCTGCTGCACCACGGAGTGCAAGAAGTCATCACCTGCAATCCGAGAGATTTTGACGTCTTCGCAGGTCTGACGACGATCGATCCAACTGTCCCGAGCCAGGACTGAAAGCTTCCTGGAACTCGCTCGAGCATACTCCAGCTCTAGCAAAAGCTGCGGGACAGGACTCAAACCGCGTGATTAGGGATATCCTAGACCTACAGATGCTTTGCAATGCAGCCAACATTCAGTGGTGGCCCCGGAATTTGGGGCTTGAGAGAGCGCCTGATGCCCTTTAACCGTCAGTCACGTGTCAAGGAGGTGTTTGAGGCGGCGAGTAGTCAGCCGGCTGAGAAACGCGAGCGCTATCTCGATGAGGCCTGCAGCGGTAATGATGAGCTGCGTCACGAGGTGGAGTCCCTTCTCTTGGAGAGTGGTGGTTTGACTATGGCGGGTGAGCATACGGATTTGCTGGATGATTCCTTCCGAGCCGAGGATGCGCAAGTGAGCGAAGGCGGCGCTGACGGCGCAAGAGCTCTTGGAGGCCGGTAGAGGACCAGGTATGAGGAAGCGGTCACTCGATATTGTCTAGTCGATTTGCGTTCCCATCCATTCCGTCAGCTCTGACTTGCCTACTTCGCTCGCGGCAACGGCCAGCGTTGTTCGCTCGAGAGCCTCGGGGGTGGGCAGCGATTCGACATCGTTGAGGCTCAAGAACACCAGGGTCGCGAGGGCTGCGGTCCTCTTGTTGCCATCATGAAAGGCGTGGTTCTGTGCAATGTGAAAGAGATACGCTGCTGCCATGGCCGGCAAGTCAGGATGTAGATATTCGCCGCCGAACTGCTGCTGCGGCATAAGGACGGCCGACTCGAGTAGACCTGCGTCGCGAAGTCCTCCCAGGCCCCCTTCACGGGCGATCGTGTTCTCGTGGATTGCCAGGACGTCGTCGACGCTCAGAAAGCGCACGCTGGGCAAGGTCACTCCGCCAAGCGTTGCAGCATGTCACCGTACTTCGGTCTCAGCTTGTCGATGATCTCACCGACTTTTTCTCTGCCGATACCAACATGTACGGGAGTCACCACAAGCGAATTGCCGCTCACGGTGATCTGAAGTGGGGTATCGCTCTCGATTCCCAACGCTTCCATCAGCGGCTTCTCGATCACCAAGGCTTGGCTGTTTCCGTGTTTCTGTAGAGTCTTGACCATTACGCCACTCCTTCGTTGTAACGACGTTATAACGAAAGTTATCCCAAGGTCAAGGCTCTTCTGATTGCCCCGGTAGGGTGCCAGATCGAGAGCGCCGTCGACCGTCTTGACTTGATCGACAGGCTGCTAGGCTGGGCGAGTCATGCTGGCTGACAAGAAATAATCGTCGGGTTTTAGCGTACCGGGGAAATCGGAGAATGGCGCAGCGGCGTGGGTAGGGATATCCTACGGTCACAGATGCTGTACAAAGTACCAGTTTTACAGATGTGGCTCTGGAATCTAAGGCTCAAGGGGATCCCTGATGTCCTCTGACCGGATAGATCGGGTCAAGGAGGTTTTCGAGGTGGCGAGGCAGCGGTCTCATGAGGACCGTGAACGTTATCTCGACGAGGTCTGCAGCGATGACAAGGATTTGCGTCGCGAGGTGGAGTCGTTACTGTTAGAGAGTGGTCGTTTGACGATGACGAGAGAGGACACAAATTTGCTGGATGATTCCTTCCGCGCCGGGGACCTGGGAATGAGCGCAGGTGGCACAGAGGGCCGTCCCGAATCCATCGGTCGTTACCGGATCGTCTCGCTGTTAGGAGAAGGCGGGATGGGTCGGGTGTACGAAGCGGAGGATCCAGAGCTCAAGCGGCGGGTGGCGCTGAAAGTGCTGACGCCCAAGCTGGCGACCGACGCCAAATTCCTGTCGCGCTTTAAGCTGGAAGCGCAGACGGTAGCAGCGCTGAGTCACCCGAATGTGGTGACTCTGTACTCGGTGGAGGAGTCGGAGGGCACCCATTTCCTGACCATGGAGTTGGTGCGGGGTGAGCCGCTGCATCATCTAATCCCGGAGGGTGGATTTGATCTGAAGGAGTTGTTGGATTTGGCGATTCCGATGGTAGAAGGATTAAGGGCGGCCCACGAGCAAGGGATTGTCCATCGAGATCTGAAGCCTGGGAACGTCATGGTGGATACAGACGGTCGGGTGCGTATCCTCGATTTTGGATTAGCTAAGCAGCACACCGCTGATTCTACAGACTCTCAGGAAGAAACGATGACGGCCCTGGGTGCGATCGTCGGAACGGTGCCGTATATGTCGCCGGAGCAGGTGTCGGGCCAGGGAGTGGACCAGCGCAGCGACCTCTTTTCTCTAGGTGTCATTCTCCACGAGATGTGTCTTGGTACGCGTCCCTTCCGCGGCGAGACCGCGACCCACACGATGTCGGCGATTCTCAGAGATCGGCCAGCCCTTGTCAGCGAGATACGGCAAGACCTGCCGGAGCATCTCGGGAGGATCATACGCCGCTGCCTGGAGAAGGAGCCGGCCAAGCGCTACCAGACGGCCCGCGTCGTCAAAGAGGAACTCGAACAACTCAAGCAGGAGGTCGAGTCGGGATCGACTCTGAATCTAGCGCCTCCTCGGCTTCAGAAGAGTGGAGCCGTGAAATGGCTGGTGCTCGCCGGCGCCGTAGTCCTGTTGTCGGCTGTCGGCTACCTGATGTTCTCTCAGGGAAGCATCACCTCCACCTTGGAGGAAACCGGAGCACAGAGTCGAGCCTCGGCCGAGACCCCGGTAAAGCTCATCGCTGTACTTCCTCTGCGCAACCTAGGTCCAGCGGAAGATGAGTATTTTGCTGTGGGCATCACGGAAGAGATCATTAGCCGACTGGCCATGATTCCCGGC